>JBMTYA010000005.1:0-24916 GCA_049454015.1 Ilumatobacteraceae bacterium
GGTCAATCAGGGTGACGCGATACGTGCGCGACTTGCGAAGTTTGCGCGCGCACGCCAGGCCGCCAAACCCCGCACCGATGATGATGACGTGCTGTTTCGGAGGGGCCACACCCCACTCGAGCGTCATGAGGTCAATCTAGGTTCGACAAGGTCGCTGACCCGAGCTTCACCGCAGTGACGTGGGGCTTGGTCGGCCAAGGATGAGGTGCTTGACCGACGACGGTGAAGCTTCGGTGATGGCACCCCTGCGACTCTCGGCGATGAGAAAGTAGCCTCGCCTATTCATGAGCACGACCTACGCCGGTGACCGATCAATCATCGATATCGACTCACACATCATGGAACCGGTGGGATGGTTGAAGAGTTTTGCTGACCCTGGCATACGTAGTGATATCCCCGAAGTCGGTGAAGGAGACCCAGAGTTTGCTGAGTTACTCAGGCAGGCCGGCGTCGATCATCAACGTCGCTCGACAGATGCCGAGTTTCGTGCAACAGCAACGCACGACTACATGAAGATGTCACGGAGAGGGTGGCTGTCACTCGGCGGATGGGATCCATCTGAGCGTTCAATTGCTCTTGACCAACTGGGCTTCAAATCCCAACTTGTGTTTCCGACGAGCTCGTTCGTCCAAGTGTCTCAAACTCCTCGGGCGGGCAGGGCTGAAGCTGCGCGAGCGATGAATCGTGGTATCGCCGAATTCTGTAGCGACGCTCGACTGTTGGCTACGGCGTACATACCGTTCGAACATGGTCCTCAGGTAGCGCTCGATTTTGTGGCGGCCGCTCAGCTCGACGGTGCCGCCGGACTGCTCATTGATTCGATTCCGTCGGCGCATCAGCGTTCGATCACACATCCTGACTTCGACGTCGTCTGGAGCCGTATCCAAGATTCTGGGATTGCAGTGTTTCTTCATGTCGGCGCTGACCAGGGATATCGACCCGTTCCGAAGACGTTCTTTGACAACGGTCGCAATATGGCTCACGTTCGATCAGATGCACCAGGCGACCCGTTGTCATTCATGGCCATCGGATATCCCGCCGAACTCTTTCTTGCAGCACTCGTCTACGACGGGGTCATGGAGCGTTTCCCGAACTTACGGTTCGGTGTAACCGAACTCGGTGCCACGTGGCTTCCGGCATTTCTTCACTTCATTGACACGGGCTTCCGTTCGTTTCGCAACATCCAAGACCTGTCACATTTGAAGATGAAACCCTCGGACTATCTGCGGCGGCAAGTGGTAGTGAGTCCATTCGCAGGAGAAGACGTCGGCTGGATCATCGAGCAAGCTGGCGCCGAGATGGTTGCCTTCTCCTCGGACTACCCGCATCACGAGGGAACCGATGACCCGATTCGTCGATTCGAGGCCAGCATGCCCAATGTCGACCCGAAAACCCGAAGGTCGTTTTACGAGACGAATGCTCAACGCCTGTTGGGGTCTGCACTTCGCTGACGGCTCGTCAACGGCGAGAATTTCCAAGAAAGTGGCGCGCTCGGAGGGACTCGAACCCCCAACCCTCTGATCCGAAGTCAGATGCTCTATCCATTGAGCTACGAGCGCTGGTGCGCGTCACGCTACCGCCTGCCAAGATTGGGGAATGGCGCTTCACCCACAAACTGCCGCAGTACTCGAGTTCATGAAACAACTCGGCACCCCACCGCTGCATGAAGTGACACCAGAGGTTGGTCGCGCGAACTATCTCGCGACTCGCATCCCTTCGAAGGTGGAGCTACCCGAAGTCAGAGACTTTGACGCTGGCGGTGTGCGTTGCAGGTTGTATCGCTCGAGCACGCACGATGCGGCGCCGCTCCTTATCTATTACCACGGTGGTGGCTGGGTGATTGGCGACCTCGACACCCACGACGACATCTGCCGAAAGTTGGCACGTGATGCCAAGTGCAGCGTGGTTGCCGTCGACTACCGACTGGCCCCCGAACATCCGGCACCGGCATCGTATGAAGATTGCATCACTGCGACGAAGTGGATCTTCACGAACGCAAAGAAACTTGGCGTCGACCCTGCACGCATCGCCATCGGTGGAGACTCGGCCGGTGGCAATCTCGCGGCCATCGTGTCGATGCACGCCGGCGTGAAACCTGTTTTTCAGTTGCTCGTGTACCCGGCCACCGATATGCGACTCGGGCAGGAGAGCCACCGCGAGAACGCGCAGGGATATCTGCTCACTGCCGACTCCATGAAGTGGTTCATCGACCACTACTTGCAAGGCGACGAGAATAAGAAGCACGACCCGATGTACTCACCGCTGCTCAGCGACGAATCACTGTTGAAGAAATCACCACCGACTCTCGTAATCACCGCCGAATACGACCCGCTGCGCGACGAGGGCGAGCAGTACGCGGCTCGGCTCGCCGCCGCAGGTGTACAAGCGTCAGTCGTGCGATTCCACGGACAAATTCATGCATTCTTCGGCATGAGTGAAGTGCTCGACGACGCAGCAGCCGCCATCGCACTCAGCGCCTCGTATCTGCGCAAGTATCTGGGCACCTGATTCATATGGCACGTTCCACCGTCTCTGTAGATAACTACACCTACGAAGGCACCGATGCTCATCGCACGCTGCAGTTGCTTGGCGAATTGTGGAGCCACCACATGCATGGTTGCTCACCTTCTCCCGAGCTACAGCGGCGAGCCGCCGACGATCTCGCCCGCTTGTTTGCACCCCTTGCCGGCAATGACGACCCGTCACTCGCGCCGCTTGAACGAGTGAATGCGCTTGGCACGCATGCCGCAGAACGCATCGACCACGCAGACCAGGCTGCATTGCAGGTTGCACTGCGCGAGATGTGGAGCCCGCTTGCCACGCTCGCTCGGGAGTCGCGACTCATAGCGAAGCGCAATGGTGATGAGGCGAGTTCGCGCGGCGTAGTTGCCGGACTCTTTCTTTCTGATGGCGGAGTGCCAAAGACGGCAGTTGACAGCGTCGAGATTGGTTATCGAGGCGTCCTTGGCGACCGGCAAGCCACCCGAGTCCACCATGGTCGCCCGTGGCAGGCGTTATGTCTGTGGAGCACCGAAGTTGTCGCCGGCCATGCCGCAAAAGGCCACCCGATTCAACCCGGTTCGGCAGGGGAGAACGTGTCGATTCGCGGCGTCAATTGGTCGGCGTGGCGTCCGGGTGAACGCATCCAACTGGGAGAAGTAGAAGCGACGATCACCGCATACGCGATTCCGTGTTTCAAAAATGCCCGCTGGTTCGCCGACGGTGATTATGAGCGCATGAGCCATGAGCGAGCCGACGGCAGTCGGCTGTATGCCCGAGTCGACCGACCCGGTCGTGTGACCGTCGGCGACGCGGTAGTGATGCTGGCCGCGTAGTCACCCGCATCCACTCGCTTCGGCCCAATAACCACGCCATTTGGGCGGGTATCCACACTTTGTTTGTGCGTTTGCGCTCAGGTGGAATTTGTCAGCAACGACGCTGACAGAAAGAGAGAACAACCACCATGTACACCCTCGGAGCACTTCTCCTGGCAGCAATCCTGCTCGGCGCGGTCGTGTCGGTCATCGACTCGGTCCTTCGCCTCGTAGGTCTCCACGGCATCATCGCCAAGATCCCGGTCGTCGGAGCGCACTGGGGCCTCATCATCAGCATCTTGATGGTCTGGCTCACCGATGTGAACCTCGCAGCCAACTGGGGTTTGTCGTTTTCGGATGACTGGATGGTGTGGGTCGCCAACGGCGCCATCATCTACGGCATGATTCCGGTCAAGGATGCAGCAATCTCGATGATCAATAAGGGATTCAGGATGTAACGAGCGGCCCTGCCGCTACGCACAACCCGACCCGGCGACCGTGCCCCTTCACAGGGGAATCCCACGTCGCCGGGTCGACCTTTTGTAGGCCGACCCCCAAGCGCTCGAGTGCCGCTTGCATCACCGGCGGTCGCGCACGATTCGCACCGTCGCTCACCTTGAGAGCAACTGCCCGCCCGTCGGGAAGCCCGATGGCAAACACGGCCTCGGCACCGTCTTTGGCCACAGAGCCAGGCACTCCCTGCATGAGCAGCGTCACATCTCGCGTCGGGCCGCCGACCATTTCTGGGTAGTTCGTCATCGCCTGAGCCACTCGGTGCGCGGCGGTGCCCGATTGCGCTGTCGCGATCGTGCGGAACGCTCGAGCTAAGCCGACGAGCGACATTGCATGTGCCGGCGCACCGCAGCCGTCGACGCCGATGTGGGCGGCAGGCTCGTGCGCGAGCGACGGAATCATCGCTGTGATGTGCTGTTGCAGCGGGTGCTCGGGCGACAAGTAGCTCGTGTCGGTGGGCCATCCAGCGGCGACGCAGGTGGCGAGCATGCCCGAGTGCTTGCCCGAACAGTTCATCTGCAGGGCAGTGCGCTGCTTGCCCGCGCGGATTGCTTGCTCGTGCTCGGCGTCGTCGAGTGGGTAGTCAAGTGTGTTACCAAGTGCAGATTCCGTTAGCCCCGCAGAGGCGAGTATCTCTTGTGCCGCAGCGAGGTGTTCTGGGCGCCCGTCGTGACTCGCGCAAACGAGCGCGAGCAGTCGAGGCGGTAAGTCGAGACCAGCATCGACCATTGCGGTGGCTTGCAGCGGTTTCATCGACGAGCGTGGGTAGACGACGACGTTCGGGTCACCGACGCTGAAGGCGATCGAACCGTCTTGATGGAGTGCGACAACCGCCCCGAAATGCTGGGATTCAACGATGCCGCTGCGCGTGGTGCGAGCGATGAGCTCGTACGCGCCTGGTGGATTGTCGCGAAGTGTCATGGAAGAGTCGCCTGACTGTAGGCGATCAGCGGATTACCAGATTGAAGAATGCGACGACGGTGGAAGAAGGCTTGGTCAATGTCACCTTCAAGCGACAAATGCCCGGTTTGGCCATCGTCAAACGGTTGGTTCGTGTGTTCAGCGTGCACTGCTGCCGCGACTTTGCGAGGGGAGCAATCACAATCTTGCGCACGTCGGTGCGGTCAACCGCTAACGCGGTGAGTAGCGCAGACGAACTAAGCGACGTCTTGCGCTGAAAGATTGGCGTGGCGAATGTCAATGCGGTGCCGACTGCTGTGCCAGCAGCATTCGTCGCAGCAGCACGCCAGAAATACGTCGCGCCGGGTGTGAGGCCGGAGAAGCTCGCCGAGAGCGTCGCAATCTCGTCGCCGATGATGTCGCCCGCCACGATGCTCCCGGCCAGCGACGAGAAGTCAGGCACCGTCGACAACTGAAAGAACGCTTGCGTGGACGCACTATTTGCCCCGAAAGTTCCTGTCACGATGACGGAGTCCGATGCGATTGAAGTTGCGGAACTGCTGGTGACGATGGGAAGACCACCCAAAGTGGTGAATGAGGCGATGGCACCTGAGACCGTGCCCGCCAAGTTGGTGGCGTTGGCGCGGAAGTAATACGTCGTGCCAGGCATTAGGTCGTTTGCTGCGGCTTCGAACGCTGTCGGAGCATTACCCGAGACCTTGGCTGCTTCGATCGTGGTCGTTGCTCCACTCAAATCTGGCTGCAATCCGTAGGTGAACGACGCAGTTGTCAGCAGATTGCTGGCAATCACGGTGCCAGTCAGCACCGCGCTGGTGGTGCGCACGCCGACTGCACTCGAGGTAGTGACGAGCGGCAAGGCCACAGAGTTGGTCGCGTCGAGCGCGAGTTTTACGAGTGCCGGAAACGCCGACGGTACGAAACCAGTCATTGACGGTCGGCTGGACGGCGAACACGGCCCGGAAGCTGCGGAGTTGATGCCGATGAGCACGACCTCGTTGCCCACTTGCGTGATTACCGGGCCACCCGAGTCACCCGAGCAGATTCCAGTTGAGGCTGTTTGGCTCGCGGTGAATGAGCTAGGCCACGGGGTGAACGGTGTGAGCGGTTGATTGATTTGATTTGGTACCGGCGAGGACGGACCGCCCGGTGACGTGCGTCCGTAGCCGAGGAACGTGACGGTGCGAGCATCCCGTGACCATGCGCTTACCTCGTCGACCGTTGCGAGTCGTGTGATGGTGCCGCCAGTGAGTTCTGACGAGAGGACAATGAACGCAATGTCATCGGGTTGCGAGAAGTCGCTGTATTTGCGAAAGCCGTCGACGACGATGATCTGGCTTTGCGAGACGGTCTGCGGCGACTGTTGGGTGCTGACACCTGGAGCGAATACTGAAACTACACCGGTCGTGACAGTGCCCGATGAGTTGACTACGCAATGGCCCGCAGTCACGACGATGCGACTGGTCCACAACGCGCCGCTGCACGAACTGCTTCCGTTCAGAATGCGCACCACAGCGGTGTTTCCGAGAGCTGAGGTGCCGCCAACTACCGCGTTCGTCGGCGCTGATGTCACGAGACTCGCGCAGACGGCAACGATGGTGGCGACCAGCAGTCGAACTTTGGCGCGATGCTTGTTCCGCACGATGCCAAGGCTATGAGACTCGCGTTCTGGCGTCGTTAGGCTCGCCGTATGACGTTCGATAAGCCAGCCCCCGACCTCGCAAAAATCCATACCGCGTGGGAGAAGTGGGAGAAAGGCGAAGAGCAACCAGGTCGCACTCTTGCATCGCTGAAAACGGCCGGGCTCGACGAAGTAATCAGGCAGCTTGTTGCAAGCGGTTGGAAACCGACGGCGTAACGCTCTCGTTGTAGCGCCGGTCATTGATGACAAACCCGCATCGACGCGCGGGCGGTCGGCAGCAGTTTCCGCGTCCTGCCGATTGGCACGAATTCTCCCACGCACCGTGGTCGCGTCTCGACACAGTCGCACTCCACGACATCGCAGCAGTGCGGCAGTCGCTCGCCCGATTTCGCCCAGACCCGGATTCGATGCGTGCCCCCGAACACTCGCAGCCGTCTGCGGTGCTGGTGCCGCTCTTTGGGTCGAGCGACGGTCCGCGCGTGTTGCTGACACGTCGGTCTGAATTACTCAACTCACACAAGGGACAAATTGCGTTTCCGGGTGGCCGGCTTGAGCCCGGGGAGACCTCATTGCAGGCCGCACTCCGCGAGACGCGAGAAGAAATTGGCATCGATGCTTCTGGTGCGACAGTGCTCGGTCAGCTGGCAGCACATCGCACCATCTCGAGTCGTAGCCACATCACGCCGCACGTGGTGGAGCTCGCGGGCGAACCCGACGGATTTGCACTGAACAGTGAAGTGGAACGGGTGTTCAGCGTCGCGTTGCCTGAATTGATTCGTCCCGACACATACGCCCAGGAACACTGGCGGTTTGCCGACCGTGAGGTCGTCGTGCCGTTCTTCTATCTCGACGACGAGACCATCTGGGGCGCTACTGCGCGCATGTTGCAAGAACTCATCTTGCTCGTGCTCACGCACCGCAACTGACGCTGCGACTACAGCACGGCACGCTGAACAAGCAGGGTGTCACGGTCCGGCGGCGAGTCGCACCGCATGGAAGAACACCACGACCCACGCGTCGCACCGCAGCCGTTCGCTGTGTCGGCGGCGAAGACACGACTCCTGCAAGTCGAGCTGAAACTGGTCATCTACTCGCGCCCGCAGCGCCGCATCCCATTGCACACCGAGCCCGAGTCGAGCGAGATGTGCAAAGTTCGCATAGGCGAGGTCGTGCCGCTCGCACGCGACACGGAAATCGAACGACCTGCCCGAGCTTCCGACGAGTGGGGCAGTGCAACCGTCGGTGGTGGTGATCAGCCAGCGATGTACGCGTTTGGCCTTTGATCGCTCGCTACGAAAGCGCGCGAGCGGAGTTGCAAACACCAGGCGGTCGAGTACCGCAAGGTCGGGCGAACCTGGCACCACGCGGTCGGGCGACCTGGGCACCACCCGGTCTGGTGACCCTGGCGCCACGAGCTGCCGAAGAGGCGCAGCGATCCCGAGTGCACTCGTCGCGCGACTCTCCCGTGCAGGAATTTTTGACGCGGCGACCCGCTCGGCACCGATCGTCGGTGCAAGCAGCACAGTCGCGAAGCAGCATGCGACGAGTCGACGCATAGGCACCTCCCGAGGAAGTTGAATTCCTTCGAGGGGTTGTGTGCACGGCGCGAGCGCCGTGGCGATAGCGCGAAAAAGCCGCGACGTTCGTGAATCGGGACTGCTACTTCCAGCGGCGCATCGTGGCCACCATCTCGAGGGCGACTTCGGCTGCTTCGAAACCTTTGTTGGTGTCATCCGGCCGCGAGCGGGCTGCAGCCTGCTCTACGTTCTCCACCGTCAGTACGCCGAACCCGATCGGGATGAGCGTCTCGAGTTGCACCTGCATGATGCCTTCGGCGCATGGGCCCGCGACGTACTCGAAGTGCGCAGTCTCCCCGCGAATGACCGCACCAAGAGTGACGAGCGCGTCATACTTCTGCGAGACGGCCATGAGTCGGGTCATCACCGGAATCTCGAATGCACCAGGCACCCAGAACACCGCGATGTTTTTTTCTCGCACACCGTGCTTGGCAAGACCGCGCTTGGCGCCCTCGAGCAACGCGTTCACGACGAACTCGTTGAACCGCGAGCAAACGATGCCTACTCGTAGCGACTCGTACTTTGGCTTCTTCACTGTTTGTCTCCAATCATGGGTTGTAAGAGATGTCCGAGGCGATCTCGCTTCGCTTCGAGGTAGTTGCGGTTTTCTGGCGTGATCTCTGTGACAATCGGAACTCGCTCAGCGACACTTAAGCCGTAGCCGGCGATTCCGCCGTACTTGGCAGGGTTGTTCGTCATGAGACGCAACTCGCGCGCCCCAAGGTCGGCGAGGATCTGCGCGCCGATCCCGTATTCCCGACTGTCGACGGGCAATCCGAGTTGCACGTTCGCGTCGACGGTGTCGAGTCCTTCGTCTTGCAGCGAATACGCACGAATCTTGTGACCGATACCGATACCGCGACCTTCGTGGCCGCGCAGGTAGACGAGCACTCCGCGACCCTCGCGCTCAATCATCGACATGGCGCTCGCGAGCTGGTCGCCACAGTCGCAACGACGGCTGCCAAAGACGTCGCCGGTCAGGCACTCACTGTGCACGCGAGTGAGAAGTGGTTCGTTGAGCGTTGCATCACCGCGCACGAATGCCAAGTGCTCGATGCCGTCAAGCGTCGAGCGGTATGCCACGCACTCGAACTCGCCCCACTCTGTCGGCACTCGGGCTGACCCGATCCGCTCGACGAGACGTTCTTTATGTCGTCGCCAGTCGACGAGCGCCGCAATCGACGACAGCAACAGATTGTGCTGTCTGCAGAAGTCGATGAGTTGCGGTAATCGCGCCATCGTTCCGTCGTCGTTTTGAATCTCGCAGATGACGCCGGCAGGCTCGCAACCCGCGAGACGTGCGAGATCAACCGCGGCTTCGGTGTGCCCGGCGCGTTTCAGCACTCCGCCCTCGCGTGCACGGAGCGGAAACACGTGACCGGGGCGCGCGAACGCTTCGTAACCGACGCTTCGGTCAGCCAACGCACGGATCGTGAGCGCGCGGTCAGAAGCAGAAATACCGGTCGTCGTACCGGCGAGCAAGTCGACCGACACCGTGAATGCCGTTCGGTGGCTCTCGGTGTTGTGGTCGACCATCATCGGCAGTCGTAACTCGTCGCAGCGTTCTCCGGTGAGCGGTGCAACCACCACGCCAGAAGTGTGACGGATGATGAACGCGAGTTTCTCCGGTGTCACGTGCTGTGCCGCCATGATGAGGTCGCCCTCGTTCTCGCGGTCTTCGTCGTCGACGAGAACGACCATCTCGCCACGGCCAATCGCAGCAATCACGTCGTCAATGGGGGCGAACGGGTCGTGTTGTGAATTGTCCTTAGGACTCATGATTGCTCCGTGTTCTTCTCGTGGTTATGGCCAAATCGGTTGATCAGTGCTTCTGCAGAGGGCTCAATCACGACTTCGACGTCGTCACCGAGCGCCTGGGTTGAAACAAGACGTCCGCGCCATACATCGGCGAGCGTCGACGCGGTGTCACCGGCAAAGGCCGGCACCGCATCACCGCCGCCCATGATGGCGGGGGAGATGTGGAATACGTAGCGGTCAACGAGACCAGCCTCGTGGAAACTCGCGGCAACTCTCGCACCACCCTCGACCATGAGCTGCAACACACCCTCGTTGCCGAGCTGGTCGAGCAATTCGGGGATCGACTTCGTCCACTCAGTGCACGGCTGCACTCGTGCATCAGTTGGCACTCGGCCGAGCACGATGCGCCTCGGTGACGGGCCAGCGGCGTGACGAACCGTGAGCATTGGGTCGTCGGCGCGAACCGTGCCGGCACCCACGACGATTGCATCACTCTCTGCGCGGAGTTGGTGCACTCGATCGCGCGCAATGTCTCCGGTGATGCGGCCACCAGATCCGGTCTTTGCCGCAATGTAGCCGTCGATGGTCATCGCTAGCTTCAGCACCACGTACGGTCGGCCAGTGCGTCGATGATGCAAGTACGGTGCGAGTTGTTTGCGAACCAAGTCTGCTGCGACACCGACCCTGACTTGAACACCCGCGTGGGCCAAACGACGAATGCCGTTGCCTGCGACACGCGCATCAGGGTCTTCAACGCCGATCACCACTCGCGACACACCCGCCTGGATGATCGCCTCGGTGCATGGCGGCGTGCGACCGAAGTGGTTGCACGGCTCCAGAGTCACGTAGAGCGTGCTGCCGTGTGCAGCGTCACCGGCGAGGCGGAGGGCTTCGACTTCGGCGTGCGCTTGGCCGACAGGTTGAGTGAAACCACTGAAGCGGCGACCGTCTGGAGCAACGAGCACTGCTCCGACCCATGGGTTGGGCCGGCACGTCAGTCGCGCAGAGGCGGCGACGAGCACCGCCTCGCGCATCGATTGTTCGTCGATGTCGCTCATCTCTTCCTGCTTCCATCCGGACTGTGACCGTCGGCCTCGGAGTTTCACCGAATCAGTCCCGCACCGTGAAGTGCGGGAGTCGCGGGCTTTCACCGCCGATAGGGAATTTCACCCAACCCTGCAAGAACATTTCAGTTGTGTGCAGCACCTCCCGGTGTTGCGTTAGTGAGGCTACCTGCGTCGCGTCGGGCCTCGCTCAGTGTGAGTACGACGACTGCGCCAACGACGAGTACTGCGCCGAGAATGCTGCGACCAGTGAGGCGCTCGTCGAGAAAGAGTGTGCCGACGAAGATTGTGACCACGGGTTCGAACGTGGACGCAACTGATGTCGGCCCCGGGCCGACGCGCTTCATCGCCGCAAAGAACGTTCCCATCGCGACGATCGTGCCGAACGTGGAGAGCACAGCCACGTTCGTCCAGCCGGCGGCGGTTTTGGGGAACGTCACTTCCATGCCGAACGGACGCAGCAGCCAGAGTGTGAGCCAGCCGAACATCGCACCAAAGAGGATGATCGTGAGACCTGTGACTCCGTCGTAGCGCGGCATGACTCGCGAAGAAAGCACAACATAGAAGGTGTACGTGAGGGCGCCGGCGAGCGTCAACGCGATTCCAATCGATTCGCCTGAGGCAACTTCTCCGGCCGTGAGTGCCACCCCGGTGATCGTGGCGACAAGGCAGGCGCCGATGATTTTGCTCGGCTTATGTTTCAGTAGCCACCAGGCGACGAGCACCGCCATGATCGGAAAGCAGTAGAAGATCACCGAGACGAGTCCGGAATCCATCCGTTCGATTGCGCCGAAATAGAAGAAGGACTGGAAGGTGAATCCGAGATAGCCGAAGAGAAAGATCTCGACGAGGTCGCGTCCTTTCGGCCACTTCGTCCCGCGCGTGGTGGCGAATCGGTAGGCGAGCAGCAACGGGGCCGCGATCAGGAACCGCGCGATCATGAGGCCGCGGCTGTTGGCGCCGTCTTCGTAGGCATTCTTTGAAAAGAGTGGATTTACGCCGTAGAGCGTGCACGACGCGACCGCGAGCGCGATACCGACCAGGCGTTGGTTGGTGCGCATGCGAAGACTTTCAGTTACTTCGAGGGCTTGGCGCGCTCGCGGTCGCGACGCACCACGTTGCGGAACACCACGGTGAAGATGACCACGAGCCCGATGATGATCAGACCAAAGACGGCAAACTGCAACGCTCCGCCGCGGTCGCCGGCCTGCGTCGGCTCGACGCCGCAGCCAGGCTTCGGGAGCAAACCGATGCAGTCATCGACGTCGCCCTCGAGCGGGTACACGTAGACGGTGGTGTCGGTGGTTGACATTTCGTCTTGCATCGCGCTTTCAGTCTGTCAGGCGTAAGGCACGGAACTACCGTTATCTGCACGATGGCCACGCAGCGAGCGACCGTGTTTGTCGTCGACTTCGGAGCGCAGTATGCGCAATTGATCGCGCGCCGAGTGCGTGAAGCGCGCGTGTATTCCGAGATCGTGAGCAATCGCATCACCGCTGACGAAGTCGTGCGTCGCCAACCTGCGGCCATCATCTTGTCGGGTGGCCCGAAGAGCGTGCACATCGACGGTGCGCCGTCGCTTGACCCGCGCATCTACGAACTCAACATTCCGATTCTCGGCATCTGTTACGGATGCCAACTAGTGGCGCAGCAACTCGGCGGCACAGTCTCGCGAGGTGACAGCGGCGAATACGGACGCACGCACTTGAAGCGCAGCGGAGATTCTGCGCTGCTCGACGCACTTCCCGAGTCGTTCGACGTCTGGATGAGCCACTTCGATGCCGTGTCGGCAGCACCGCCAGGTTTCCGCGTCGTTGCATCAACCGCGAATGCCCCGATGGCGGTTATTGAAGACGCCAAGCGACATATCTATGGAGTGCAATTTCACCCTGAAGTGATGCACACGGAGCACGGACAGTCGGTGCTGCAGCGGTTCCTCCATGACCTTGCTGGAATCGGTGCCGACTGGACGATGGAATCGGTCATCGAATCACAGATTGCGGCAGTGCGTGCACAAGTGGGGAATGAGCGCGCGATTTGTGGGCTGTCGGGCGGTGTCGACTCGGCCGTCGCCGCGGCCCTCGTCCACAGAGCAATTGGCTCTCGCCTCACCTGCGTGTATGTCGACACCGGGCTCATGCGCAAAGACGAGAGCGACCAGGTCGTCGAGACATTCAAGCGCAACATGGGTATCGAGCTCGTGCACGTGGATGCATCCCAAGAGTTCTTTGACAAGTTGCGCGGAGTGACCGAACCTGAGTTGAAACGAAAAGTAATCGGCGAAACATTCGTAAGGGTGTTCGAACGGCACACTGGCGGCATCACTGACGCGAAGTTCTTGGTGCAGGGCACGTTGTATCCAGACGTCATCGAGAGCGGTGGCCGTGACGGCTCCGCCACCATCAAGAGTCATCACAACGTGGGCGGACTTCCCGAAGACATGACACTGCAGTTGTGTGAGCCTCTTCGTGACTTGTTCAAGGACGAAGTGCGTGCTGTTGGCACCGCACTCGGGTTGCCCGATGAGATCGTGTGGCGGCAACCCTTCCCAGGCCCTGGTCTCGGTGTGCGCATCATCGGCGAGGTTTCGCGCGAGAAAGTCGCCATCTTGCAGGAAGCAGATGCGATTGTTCGCGAGGAGATTTGCGCAGCGGGCCTCGAGCGAGAAATCTGGCAGGCGTTCGCGGTGCTCGCCGATATCCGCTCAGTTGGCGTGATGGGAGACGAGCGCACGTATGCGCGCCCAATCATCATCCGTGCGGTGACGAGCGATGATGCGATGACTGCTGACTGGGCGCGACTACCGCACGAGTTGTTGGCACGCATGTCGTCGCGCATCGTGAACGAAGTCGATGGCGTTAACCGAGTGGTGTACGACGTGACGTCGAAACCCCCGGGGACAATCGAGTGGGAGTGAGCCGCGTGAGCGGCGAACGGACACTCGTAGCGACCCGAGTGGGAGTGAGCGCACACGCGCACACGCGCACAATCGGCCGCCTGTAACCAAACCGTAAAGATTGGTAGTCTGGGGTCACCGTGATTCGGCCCGCCAATCGGCGTACTTCCCGTCCACGCACCCGCCTCGCTGGTGTCGTTCTGGCATTGGCGAGTTTGCTTGCCCCAATGACGGTGACGGGACATGCATCCGCCGACACCATCGATGACCAGCGACGTCGCGTCGCGGCAATCGTCGACGAGCTTGAGCGTCTGGCCACCGAGGCCGACTCCTTGGGTGAGCGGTACTCCGATACCCTCGCCCAAAAAGACGCCATCGAAGCAGAAATCGAAGAGACCGAAGTGAAGATCTTCGAGTATCAAAAAGAACTTGCGGTCATGCAGGCGAACCTCGTCAACTCCGCCAAACGGTCGTTCGTCTCGGGCGGTTCGGCGGGAACGCTTTCCAGCATCCTCGGCGGAAGCGGCTCGCTCACCGATGCGATGAAGCGCGCCTACCTGGGTTCGGCGGCTGCAAACATCGGTGCCTCGAACACTGACGCAATGCAGGGTCTCATCGACGACATCACCGCAGAGAAAGCCAAGCTCGAACGGCAAAAGAAAGAACTTGCTTCGGCTGCGACCACGCTCGCCAGTCGTCTTGCTGCAAGTGACCGTTTGCTCGAGCAATACGAAGGCCTGCGCTCCCAGTCGTTGCGCGATCTCGGCAACTTGCTCACTGAAGAAGAACGACGCCGCGCCGAAGAAGCCGAAGCTCTCGCCAAGAAAGACGCGGAGAAGTTCAAGGCCAGCATCAAAGTGGCCGCACCTTCGCCGCAAGCTGGCGTCGCCATCAAGGCCGCAATCTCGCAGCTCGGCATCCGTTACCGGTGGGGAGCCTCGAGCCCCGGCGTCGCATTCGACTGCTCGGGCCTCACGCAATGGGCATGGGCAAAGGCTGGCGTGTCGATTCCGCGTGTCTCCCGCTCACAGTATTCGGCCCTCCTACGAGTTCCGATTTCTCAGGCGCAGCCCGGCGACCTGCTCTTTTCGCAGACCACGTTCTTTCACGTCGGCATCTACATCGGCAACGGCCAGATGATCCATGCACCGCGCACCGGTGATGTGGTGAAAATCAGCACCGTGACGTGGACCCGAGTGCTCGGAGTGGGACGCCCGAAGTAACCTTGCGGCGATGAGTGACGTCGCTTCAATCTCTAGCTGGAGCAAAGGTTCATTCACTTCTGGCGGAGTCACCCACGAGACGTATCGTCGCGGAAGCGGCCCTGGTGTCGTGGTGGTGCATGAGATTCCTGGGATCACACCGCGAGTCATCGAGTTCGCTGATCGAGTAGTGAGTGCAGGCTTCACCGTGGTGATGCCCCTTCTCGTCGGTGAAGTCGGTCGCGAACCGAGTGGTGGCTACATGGCGTCGTCAATGAGCAAGGTGTGCGTGTCACGCGAGTTCACCACAATGGCGATGCGCAAGACATCGCCGGTCATTTCATGGCTGCGCGCACTCGCCAAGAACCTGCATCAGGAACTCGGTGGCAAGGGCATCGGAGCCGTCGGAATGTGCTTCAGTGGCGGCTTTGCGCTCGGCATGATGCTCGACGACACGATGGTCGCGCCAGTGCTCTCGCAGCCTTCGTTGCCGTTTGCCTTCGGCAAGGCGCGCGGTGCTGACTTGAATCTGTCGCCCGACGACGAGGCCGTCATTCGCCGCCGGGCCGAAGCCGGGTGCCAGGTGCTTGGCCTGCGGTACACCGGCGACCGCCTGGTGGGCTCGCGGTTCGACTCGTTGCGCAAACTGCTGGGTGACAAGTTCATCGCCGTCGAATTCGATTCGCAGAAATCGAGCGACCACTCGGTGCTCACTGAGCAGCGCCAAGAAGAAGGCGTGACCCGCGTGATTGACTTCTTCCGAGAGAAACTGCAGCCATGACCCAGATCGACGACCGCAACACGCACTTTGCGTCACTCGTCGATCCTGTACGCAACTGGTCGACTGATTTCGACCATATGCATCCGGAGTACAACGCGAATGCACCCGAGATCTGGGAAGACTTGCGCGCAAAGTGCCCGGTGGCGCACTCGCCGCGCTATGGCGGCACATGGTTGCCAGTGCGACACGAAGACGTGAGTGCGATCGCCTACGACACGGAGCACTTCAGTTCAGAAGACGTCGTCGTCAAACGCATCAAGCCGACGGGCGAGAGTCGACCGTACGGCGGAGCACCGCCCATTACATCCGATCCGCCGTTTCATCACCATGCGCGAAGGTTGCTCTTGCCGGCGTTCGCCCCGCAGAAGATCGCCGCGATGGAAGCCGAGACCCGCGCGTTCTGTCATTCGCTTATCGACAACTTGGGCACCGCAGACGTGGTGGATGCTGCGGATCAGTACGCAAAGCACATTCCGCCGGCGGTCATCGCGCACATGCTCGACCTGCCGCTCGCCGACGGCGAACTGTTCCGTGATTTCATCCACACAGCACTTGAGGGTGTGGCCGAAGACCAGGCGGTGCGTCAGGCGGGTTGGCAGAAACTTGACGAATATCTTGACAGGCGCATCACCGAACGCAGCAAAAACCTCGGTGACGATCTCTTGAGTTTCTTGCTCACCGTCGAGATGGGCGGCAACAAACTGCAGCCAGAGCACGTTCGCGGAACCGTCGCTTTGCTCCTCATCGCGGGCATCGACACCACATGGAGCGCGATCGGCTCGACGCTGTGGCATCTCGCCAAGACCCCGAGCGACTTGGCCCGACTCGTGCGCGAACCCGAACTCGTGCCGACTGCAGTCGAAGAGATGCTGCGTGCGTATGCACCTGTCACCATGGCGCGAGTCGTTGCAAAAGACGTAGAGATCGGCGGCTGTCCGATGAAAGAGGGCGACTGGGTATTGCTGCCCTTCCCCGCAGCGAATCGCGACCCAGCTGCGTTCGATCGCGCCGATGAAGTCATCATCGACCGCGAGGTGAATCGCCATTCCGCATTCGGCCTCGGCATCCACCGCTGCATCGGCTCCAACTTGGCACGCATGGAAGTGCGCATTGCCATGGAAGTGTTCATTGAGCGATTCCCGGAGTTCGAGCTCGCAAACCCTGCCGCAGTCACCTGGAGCGTCGGGCAAGTGCGCGGGCCGCGCTCGTTGCCGATTCGCATCCGGTCGCGCGCAGCGGCACGGGCGAAGTGACTGACGAACGGCGCGTCACACTCGACCTGACGCAACTGAATCCCGACCAGCGGGATGCCGTTGAGTACTTGGGCGGACCACTGCTCATCGTCGCTGGTGCCGGCTCAGGTAAGACACGAGTGCTCACACACCGCGTCGCGCACCTCATCGCCAGCGGCGTTCACCCCATGAACATCCTTGCCATCACGTTCACGAACAAGGCCGCCGACGAAATGCGCGCACGAGTGCGGTCGCTGGTTGGCGAGGTCGCCGACCGCATGTGGGTGAGCACGTTCCACGCAGCTTGCGTGCGCATCTTGCGCATGACGGCGGACAAGATTGGTTACAACAAGAACTTCACCATCTACGACTCGGCGGATTCATTGCGGCTCGTCGGCCAGATCATTCGCGATCTGAACCTCGACCCAAAACGCTTTCCCGCAAAAGGCGCACAAGCACGAATCAGTTTGTGGAAGAACGAGCTCGTCGACGCGGGTGGCGCGAACGACACCGCATTTGGGCCGTTCGACAAGAAATACGCCGAGATCTATTCCGAGTACCAGCACCGCTTGCATCGCGCGGGCGCGATGGACTTCGACGACCTCCTGGTGAACGTGGTCATGTTGCTGCGCCGCAACCCCGACGTGTTGGCTGGTTTCCAAGATCGTTTCAAGCATGTGCTTGTGGATGAGTACCAAGACACCAACCTCGCGCAAAACGAGATTGTGCTGTTGCTCGGCCGTGAACATCACAACGTATGCGTCGTCGGCGACACCGACCAGTCGATCTATGCGTTTCGCGGTGCCGACTACCGCAACATCCTGCAGTTTGAGCGGGCGTTCCCGGATGTCTACACGGTGGTGCTCGCGCAGAACTACCGCAGCACTCAGGTAATTCTCGACGCTGCAAACGCCGTGATCTCCAACAACGTGGAACGCAAACCCAAGGAACTGTGGACCGAAGTCGGAAGTGGCGACAAAATTGTTCGCTACTACGCCGAAGACGAGGACGAAGAAGCAAGGTTCGTCGTCTCAGAATTGAAGCGGCTGCATCGCCACGAGGCAGTCAACTGGCGCGAGATGGCCGTCTTTTATCGCACTAATGCCCAAAGCCGCGTGATAGAGGAGTTCCTCATCGACGCCGACATCCCGTATCGCGTGATCGGCGGCACGAAGTTCTACGACCGAAAAGAAGTAAAGGATGCCATCGCGTACTTGCGATGCGTGGCGAATCCTGCTGATGAAATCAGCATCCGTCGCGTCATCAATGTGCCGCGGCGAGGGGTTGGCGATACGAGCCTCGACAAAGTCTCGGCGTTGGCAGCAGAGCAAAGTCTTGGGTTGTCGGTTGCGCTGCGCCGCGCCGCACAGGCAGGTGTGAGCGGTGCGGCACTGCGCGGAATCAACGATTTCGTCACGCTCGTCGACTCGCTCGTCGGCGAGGTGGAGCAAGGCCCCGCACACTTGTTGCGCGAACTGCTTGAGCGAAGTGGCTATTTCGCGGAGCTGCGCAACGAGGACACCATCGAGTCTCAAGGGCGTGTGGAGAATCTGGAAGAACTCATCGGGGCTGCGGAGGAGTTCCCCGATACCAATGACTTCCTCGAGAAGGTGTCACTCGTCTCTGATACCGACGACATCGCCGGAGATGACAAAGTCATGATGATGACGCTGCACTCTGCAAAGGGTCTCGAGTTTCCGACCGTCTTCATCATCGGTATGGAAGAAGGTGTGTTTCCCCACAGCCGTTCACTGCTCGAGTCGGCAGCTCTCGAGGAAGAACGCCGTCTCGCGTACGTGGGTATCACCCGAGCCGAACGACGTCTCTACGTATCACACGCGTGGAGCCGCAGCCTGCACGGCTCGCGTCAATACAACCCGCCGTCGCGATTTCTCGACGAGATACCGCTCGATTTGCTCGACCGTCGCGGCAGCGTCGATACCGGTGCGGACGAGGGCCGCGGCCATTTGCGTGAGCGCACCGACTGGTCACGTGCACCAGTGCCGGACTTCCGCAGCAGTTCATCGCGCGGTGGTTCGCGGAGCGTGACCTCGGCGGCAAGTGACGCGTTGCGCCCAGCTGCTCGAGAGCCGCGCACCGAGCACATGTTCTCCATCGGAGACGACGTCGTGCACCCCGTATTTGGAGAAGGTGTGATCATCAACTTGGAAGGCAGCGGCGAAAAGGCCGAAGCCGAAGTTCGCTTCGTCGACCGCGGCACCAAACGCCTCGCGTTGGCATGGGCGCCGCTGACGAAGCGGTAGCGCAGTCAGCAGAGCCCGGTGGCGCAGTCGCCGCTGACGAAGCGGTAGCGCAGTCCAGCCTTTACGGCGCTCGCAAGTCGATGAGCAGACTCGTTCGATTTTCCACCACGGGTCGCGCATCGATTGGACGATGCAGCGCTTCGACTGCCAGTGTGCGGTTCTCGCAGTCGACAAAGTCGCGTGACGTCTTTATGTGCGTGACGAGGCACTCAGGCCCGCGATCTGCCGGATACGCGTAGTACACCTGCCAGCCTCGGGTCGGGTCATCGCCTGTGTGGTCCACCACGATGGTGCGGTCGTATGCCGTGTCGCGCAGGTCTGGGTACAGGATCGGCCCGTCACGCTCGATGATCGCGGCCATGTCCTCGACTGGTCCGACACGGAAGGTGTAGTCCCCAGAGCGCACTTCGCGCCTGCGGTTCTCGGTGGCGCGGTCTGCAAAGAGCCACGTCACGCCAAAGAGCAGTGCAAAGAAAGCGAGCCCAGCGGCAATCGGCAGTACTGCGCGGCCGAGGGGAGTGCGCGGTTTTCGAAACGGCAACGAGGGTCTGGACAACGCCACCCCCACAGTGTGCCAACAATTCGGCTCAGCGTAGGCTTCTCTATTCGTGAAGCGGCCGTACCGAATTGTCGTGGCGAAGCCCGGACTTGACGGCCATGATCGTGGCGCAAAGACGATCTCGCGGGCGTTGCGCGACCACGGCTTCGAAGTCATCTACACCGGCCTGCACCAGACACCCGAACAAATCGCTGAGACTGCACTGCAAGAAGACGTTGATGCAGTCGGGCTCTCGCTGCTCTCAGGTGCACACCTCACGCTCTTTCCACGAGTGATGGAAGAGTTGCGCGCCCGCGACATGGGCGACGTGCTCATCTTCGGCGGTGGAGTCATTCCCGATGCCGATGCGGCGACGTTGAAGCAACAAGGTGTGAGTGAGATTTTCGGCCCCGGATCGTCGTTGAAGGCGATTGCACAGTGGCTGGAGACCGCGCTCGACGAGCGAGAGAAAGTGAGCAAGTAATGGATCTCTTCGAATATCAAGGAAAGCAGTACTTCGCGTCGTTCGGCATCCCAGTGTCGGCAGGCGACGTGGCGCACACCGTTGACGAGTCAGTCGCCATTGCCGAGCGAATCGGGTATCCCGTCGTCGTGAAAGCTCAGGTTCAGGTCGGCGGGCGTGGCAAAGCCGGCGGCATCAAGTTGGCGAACGACAAGAACGAGGTTCGCACTCACGCCGGAAACATCATCGGTATGGATATCAAAGGCCACAAGGTGAAGCGCGTTTGGATTGAGCGTGCCAGTGATATTGACGAGGAGTACTACGCGTCGTTCACTCTCGACCGTGCAGCCAAGCAGCACTTGTTGATGCTCTCAGCGCAGGGTGGTGTCGACATCGAAGAAGTCGCGGCGAAAGACCCGAAAGCAATCGTCAAGTTGCACATCAACCCAGTCCTCGGGCTAAGCGAGTCGGTGGCGAAGAAGGCCGCGGTGGACGCCAAGATTCCCGCCAAGGCTCAAGACGGCGTCGCCAGCATCCTTGTCAAGTTGTACGACTGCTTTGTGAAGGGCGACTGCGACTTGGCCGAGATCAATCCACTCATCTTGAAGCCGACCGGCGAGGTGCACGCGCTTGACGCGAAGGTGAGCCTCGACGGCAATGCGTCGTTCCGTCACCCGGAGTGGGAGCCATTCGCTGCCACCCAAGAGCTCGACGAGCGCGAACAGCTCGCCCGAGACAAGGGTCTGCAGTACATCGGTCTTGACGGCAGCGTCGGCATCATCGCCAACGGTGCGGGTCTTGCGATGAGCACGCTCGACGTGGTGAACCAAGTCGGCGGAAAGGCCGCGAACTTCCTCGACATCGGTGGTGGTGCCAACGCAGAGCTCATGACCTCCGCTCTCGAGGTGATCAACTTCGATACCAAAGTGCGCAGCATCTTCATCAACATCTTCGGTGGCATCACGCGAGGCGAAGAGGTTGCCAAAGGCATCGTCGAAGCGATGCGCCGCGTCAACTTGCGTGCGCCGATCGTGATTCGCCTTGACGGCACCAACGCCGATGAGGGTCGCCGCATCCTCGCCGATGCGGGAATTCCGGCCGAGAAGCTGATCTCCAAACCCACGATGCTGGAGGCTGCACGTACTGCCGTCGCCATTGCCAACGGAAAGAGTGGTAACTGACATGGCAATCTTCGTCAACGAAAACACCAAGGTGATCGTGCAGGGTCTCACCGGCGGTCAAGGAAAGTTCCATGGTCTACGCAACCGCGCGTACGGCACGAAAGTTGTCGGCGGAGTCACGCCGGGCAAGGGTGGGCAAGACGTCGAGGGAATTCCCATGTTCAACTCGGTCGCCAACGCTGTTGCTGCGACCGGTGCCGATGCATCATTCGTTGCGGTGCCACCGAAGGCTGCTCCTGCGGCGATTCTCGAGGCAGCTGCCGCCGGCGTGACGTTCATCGTCTGCATCACTGAAGGCGTGCCTGCGCAAGACGAAGCGCGGGTCTATGCAACGTTGAAGCGTGACTACCCGAATACTCGGCTTCTTGGCCCGAATTGTCCGGGCATCATCAGCCCAGGCAAGTGCAACATCGGCATTACTGCCGGCGAGATTGCACAACCCCCGACGAAGGGCGGCAAGAACGTCGGCATCGTGTCGCGTTCGGGAACACTCACGTACCAAGCGCTCTTTGAGTTGAAGCAGCAGGGCATTGGTGTCACTACGTGCGTCGGCATCGGAGGCGACCCGGTTCCAGGCACCTCGTTCGTCGATTGTCTCGCTGAATTCCAAAACGATCCAGAGACGAGTGCCATCTTGATGATTGGCGAGATTGGTGGCTCGGCAGAAGAAGAGGCCGCGGAGTTCATCAAGGCGAATGTCACCAAACCCATGAGCGCTTACATCGCGGGCGTCACTGCACCGGCCGGCAAGAAGATGGGCCACGCAGGTGCAATCGTTTCGGGCGGCAAGGGAACTGCGCAGGGAAAGATGGATGCCTTGCGTGCCGCAGGCGTGAAGGTTGGTGCGAACCCGACCGAAGCCGGTGAGTTGATGGCGCAGATCATCAAGTCGCTGAAGTAGCACTCAACATCCCGCACGTCGCTCCGGCGGCACCACGCGACTTCCGTAGAATTCGGGGTACTCATGCGCATCGCTGATCTCTTGGCTCGCGGACGCACGTATTCGTTCGAGTTCTTCCCACCCAAGAACGAGGAAGCGCAACTTCAGCTCACGTCGACTATCACCGAACTGGCGCCGCTCAAGCCCAGTTTCTTCTCGGTCACTTACGGTGCAGGCGGGAGTACCCGTAGCCGCACGCGTGATGTTGTCGTCAACATGGCACGTAACGGCATCGTGCCCCCGATGGCGCACCTCACGTGTGTCGGTCACACGCGCGATGACATCAATTCGTTGCTGGGGGAGTACAAGGCGGCAGGGGTCGAGAACATCCTCGCCCTTGGCGGAGACTTGCCCGTCGACCCGTCCCAGGCGGGTCCGAGCGACTTTCGGTTCGCGCTCGACCTCGTCGAGCACCTGCGCGATCACTTCGACTTGTCGATCGGTGTTGCTGCGCATCCGGAGGTGCACCCGCGGTCGGCCACGCGTGAGGCAGACCGCAAGCATCTGGCCGAGAAGTTGGGTCACGCAGACTTTGCGGTCACACAATTTTTCTTCGAAGCTCACCACTATTTGCGTCTGCGTGACGAACTCGCAGCTCTCGGCGTGCATAAACCGGTGATTCCGGGCATCATGCCAGTCACAAACAAGAGCCAAATCGTGAAGATGGCACAGATGTCGGGCGCCGAGATTCCACGCTGGTTGACGGACCGCCTCGAGCCGCTCACCGAGCCGGCAGACATTCGTCGCGTCGGTGTCGAGGTGGCCACCAAACTGGCCTCCGAACTGCTGGCTGCAGGAGCACCAGGGCTGCATTTCTACACGTTGAACCGTTCGACCGCCACGCGCGAGGTCTACGGCAACCTCGGCCTCGGTAGGTGATGGGCGCCGACATGTGGCGCGAAAGATGAACGAAAAGCGACCAAGTCTTCTCGGATACTTGCCCGCGCTGGATGGCGTGCGCGCCCTCGCCGTCATGGCGGTGATCGTCTATCACGCGAACAAGAAGTGGCTAGGTGGCGGATTCCTCGGCGTCGAGGTGTTCTTCGTCATCAGCGGTTTTCTCATCACGTCGCTATTGATTGCCGAGTCTGAACGCGACGGCAAGGTCGACTTGAAGCAGTTCTGGGTTCGTCGGGCACGGCGACTCCTGCCCGCACTGTGGGTGATGCTCGCGTTAGTGACCCTCTACTGTTCGCTCTTTGAGCGTGACGCCCTGGGTTCGCTGCGAGGCGACCTCATTGCAGCATTGGTCTACGCATTCAACTGGTTTCAGATCTGGGTCGGTACGTCGTACTTCACCGCGTTCGACTTCGTTCCACTGCGCCACCTCTGGTCGCTTGCGGTGGAGGAGCAGTTCTATCTCGTCTGGCCGCTCGTCATGTTTGTCGTTGCGCGGCTCGGGCGTCGACAGTTGCCACTGGTCGGACTGCTCTTTGCGGCGACATCGATTGCAATCGCTGTCTTTACGGCAATGACGTATCGAAGTGGCCATATCGCAACCATCGGCGAGACACCCGAGCAGTTCATCGAACTCTTCGGCCACCCAGTGTCACGCATTGACTTTCTCTTCCTCGGCACCGTCTCGCGTGCTGGCGGGTTGTTCTTGGGTGCAGCGCTCGCAATCTTCTGGCGACCCTGGTTGCTCCCATCGTCACCAATTGGTACACGTGGGCAGGCCCTCGACATGGTGTTTCTCGCCGGAATCGGCGGTCTTGCGGTCACTGCGGTGGTGTTCCGTGACGTCGTTGAGGTCATCAATGTGGGCCCGACGGGCTACGACCTCTTATTTCGCGGCGGCTTCTTCATTGTTGGGTTGGCCAGCGTCGCAGTGATTGCGGCAGCGGTGCACCCGACTGCGACGATGACGCACCACCTGCTCGGCAACAGAGTGATGACGTTCATCGGGCAGCGCTCCTACGGGTTGTACCTGTATCACTGGCCGGTATTCCAGATGTATCGCCGGTTTGCCGGCCAGGGTCTCACGCCGTACGAATTCGTACTGCTCGTGATGCTCTCGCTTGCCATCACCGAATTGTCCCATCGTTATGTGGAGAGCCCGATTCGCGACGGGCGCTTCGCCGAATGGCGCAGACGCCGTCGTGAGTCACGTGTCTCGTTCGTCGACCTCGAGCCTCGAGTTCGTGCCCGGCGAGCAGCAACCGTTGCATTGGCTGCAATGCTTCCCGCATTTTCTTTGGTGAGCGTCGCAACCGCCGACGTGAAGCTGAACGACATCAGCCAGAGCCTCGCTGACAGCGAGTCGGCAGTCGTCAACGTGCTCAAAGAACCGACGCAAACCACCCTGGCCGCGGGCCCAGTGATTGTCGGCGGCGTCACGCAGACCACGACTCTCGACGGCCAGCTCATCGACGTGCTGGCCATCGGCGACTCGGTCATGCTCGGGGCTGCGAGAGAATTGTCGGCACGCGGTGCGACAGTCGACGCAATGAAGAGCCGCTCGGTGCGCCAAGCACTCGAAATTGTCAATTACCTCAAGTCGATCAGGCGTCTCGGGTCGATTGTGGTGATCCACTTGGGAACCAACAGCACGACCTCCACCGCGGTGCTTGACGAGATTATGACGTCACTTTCCGACGTACCGCTCGTGCTCTTCCTCACCGTGCACGTACCAA
>JBMTYA010000006.1:0-23783 GCA_049454015.1 Ilumatobacteraceae bacterium
GTTTGGCGTTGCGACGACGGCAACGTCAAACCCGCCGTCGGCCACCAACGATTCGACGTCGTCATACACCCGCGGCTGTGGCGTGTTGTTCGCCGTAGTGCGATCGCGCGACCAGGAAACGGCCGCAAGTGCCGACGCGATGCTCGGAGCGTGCGGGTCGCACAGCGCAACCACCTCGGTCGCGGGGAGGCTCTTCAATGCATGGATGTGCTCGACGCCCATCATCCCTGCACCAACCACCGCGTATCGCAGCGGCATCAGGCCAGCGGACATGATTCAAGGGTAGGTTCGAGCCCGTGACAGCCGACCGCTTCTACTTCCGCCAGCTTCTCTCGGGGCGCGACTTCGCACGCGACGACCAGTTGGCCCAACAGATGGTCAACTTTGTTTACGCCATCGGCGACCGCGAGACGGGTGACTGCGTGCTCGTCGACCCTGCTTACGACGTTGATTCGCTCATCGACACAATCGCAGCTGACGGAATGCGACTTGCTGGCGTGCTCGCCACGCACTATCACCCCGACCACGTGGGCGGCTCGATGATGGGCATGCGCATCGAAGGAATCAGCCGCCTGCTCGAGCGCACCTCGGTGCCTATTCATGCGCAGCGTGCCGAAGTGGAGTGGATAACGAAAGTGACGGGTGTCGGCAAACAGCAGCTCGTGGCGCACGAGCCGGGCGACGTCGTGAACGTCGGCGACGTTGCCATCACCCTGGTGCACACGCCGGGCCACACTCCGGGCAGCCAGTGCTTCTTGGTGGATGGCAGGCTCGTCTCCGGGGACACATTGTTTTTGGACGGATGCGGTCGTACCGACCTGCCCGGCAGCAACCCAGAAGACATGTACGACAGCCTGCAGCGGCTCGCGTCGCTGCCCGATGAGACGGTCATTTTCCCTGGCCACATGTACTCGCATGAAGCTTTCGCGCCGATGCAGCGTGTGCGCTCAGGTAACGCAGTCTTCAAGCCCAAGTCAAAAGAAGCGTGGCTCGGCTGGTTCGCGCCGCACAACTGAACCGTTCAGCTTCGCGCCTTAATTGTTCTGTTCAGCCGAATAGTCCAGACCACGACACCGAAAGCGCGCTGAGCGCGAGCAAACTGTAGACCACTCGGTCGAAGCGTTTCCCGTACACGCGCGGTCGCGTGCGGATGCCGAGCCACTGCCCCGCTGCGATGAGCGGCAGGCCAGCAAGAGCCAGCAACACAGCGGCCCGCGTGGCCTCACCCGCTGCAAAGAATGCAATGAGGCTGATTCCGCCTTGCAGGGCAAAACTGAAACTGAGCGTCGCCCGAAACGTCTCAGGCGCCAGCCCTCGAAGTTGCGCCGCAAAAACGAGGGGTGGCCCGTTCGTCGACGTTGAGGTCGCGAGCACACCAGACGCCAGCCCCGCTACGTATTCGACAGAAGGGCGCGGTCGAGCATCAGCTTTGGTGCGGATGAGCACAGCGATGAGCACGATGATCACTGCACCGAGAGCGACCTTCAGTGCAGACTCGTCGACGCGCACAAGTACAAGTAGTCCGAGCGGCATGCCTGCCAGTGCAGGAATGTTAAATCTTCTCGCAACCGACCAATCCACCTCTCGCCAAGAACGAGCCGACAAGACGAGAACGTTGGCAAATGCTGCAATGCTGCCGGCGACAACGGCATCAGGCAGGCGAATGAGGAGCGCCATCAGCGGCACGGCGAAAAGCGAAAAACCAAACCCGCCGATGGACTGCACAAAAGCGGCCGCAGCAAAGACAGAGAGGCACCAGACGATCTGCGCCGTGGTCATGCGTCAGGCGCCGACGAGTGCAGTGAGTGCCGCGTCGAACTGTTCCGTGTGCCGGTCGACGTCCGATTGGTCGTGGAACGGCGAGAACAGAGCCATGTTGTGGAACGGCGTGAGCAAAACACCGCGGTTGATGGCCCACAAGTGCATGAATGCGTCGAGGTCATGGTCGACTGCGGCAGCGGCGTCGGCGCCGGTGCGCGGCGGCGGGCAGAACCAATACTCTGCGCGCGATCCGAGTTGCTGCACGCTCCAGGCGAGGCCGCGTCGTTCGTAGGAGTCCTTCACGCCCTTTGTCCACGCTGACGCGAGTGCTTTGGTGCGCACGAACTGGTCAGGTAAAAGAGCGTGAGTCAGCGTTGCTCGCACCGCTGCCATCGACAACGCGTTCCCAGCGAGCGTGCCGCCCACCCCCGATACGTCGATGCCGTCGCTCAATTGCAATTGTTCAACCTTTGCGCCCACTTCGGCCGACATGCCGTATGCCCCGACGGGGATGCCTCCACCGATCGTCTTGCCGATGACGAACATGTCGGGCTCCAGTCCCCACTCTTTGGTGCAGCCGCCGGGACCCGCACAAATGGTGTGCGTCTCATCGATGATGAGGAGCACACCGTACTTACGGGTAATTTCCCGAACCGCCGCCAAGTATCCCGGTTCGGGCAGCACTATGCCGATGTTCGTGAGTGCGGGTTCAATCAGCATGCACGCGACGTCTCCGTGAGCGAGTGCGCGCTCGATGCCTTCGACGTCATTGAATTGCACCACCCGCGTGGTGAGCGCCGGGTTGACTTGCGGGCCTATGGCACCACCGCGGCTGATGGTGCGGTCGCCGAGGGCAACCACGAGGGTCTCGTCGACCGTGCCGTGGTAGCACCAGTCGTGCACGAGCACTTTCGGCTTGCCGGTGATGGCGCGGGCGAAACGCAGCACGAAACGATTCGCATCCGTCGCACTCAGCGCAAACTGCCACTTCGGCAGACCGAAGCGTCGCTGCATTTCGTTGGCGACCCACACGGCGTCTTGCGTCGGCAACATCACCGTCGACCCACGCGCGAGCTGTCGGCTTACCGCTTCGCCAACTTCGCGGTGGGCGTGTCCCGTCATCGCTCCGGTGTCGCCGAGGCAGAGGTCCACATATTCGTGTCCGTCGATGTCGGTGAACCGCGCACCGTTCGCCTGCTCAAGCACGAGAGGAAAGGGCCCCGGCCATCGCCGCATCCATGGCATCGGTACGCCGCCCACGAGTGCACCGGCAGTTTGCGAGTGCGCGGCCGACTTGGGGTGAGTGTCGACGAAGCGACGAGTCTCGGACTCCATCAGATCGGACAAACGAGAACGATCGACCTGACGCATCGGGAGTCAATACTGCCATTCGTAGAATGTCTGCGTGCGCTCGACGACCCAAGCGCTCTCCGTCAACGGACAACGACTGATGCAGCGCATCATGGCGCTGGCCGAAGTAGGTGCCATCGACGGCGGAGGCTGCAACCGGCTTGCGCTCACCGACGCCGACCGTGACGGTCGCGATCTCGTGCGTTCGTGGATGATCGACCTCGGTCTCAGTGTCTCCGTCGACGCGGTCGGCAACATAATCGGCACGTGGAACGTCGGCCGTGGCGCACCGGTGATGACCGGCTCGCACATCGACACCGTTCGCACCGGCGGCAAGTACGACGGCAACTACGGCGTGCTCGCCGGACTCGAAGTGATCGAGACGCTGCAAGGCGCAGGTCTCGAACCGCAACGCCCGCTCGCAGTCGGTGTATTCACCGACGAAGAAGGGGCACGCTTTGCCCCCGACATGCTCGGCTCTCTGGTGTACGCCGGGGGCATGTCAGTGGAAGAAGCCCACGACGTCGTCGCCATCGATGGTGCACGACTCGGCGACGAGCTCGAGCGCATCGGCTATCTCGGCTCGGTGCCGTGCCCAGGTGCGGCTCCGTACGCCTTCGTGGAACTGCACATCGAACAAGGCCCACTGCTTGAGGTCAACGACGTGCGTATTGGTGCGGTCACTGGCGTGCAAGGCATTTCGTGGCAAGAAGTCACAATCCAAGGGCAAAGCAATCACGCCGGCACCACGCCGATGCACCTGCGCCGCGACCCCGCTTACGCCGCCGCGGCACTCACCGTCTTTGTACGCGAACTTGCGGCACGATTTGGTGGCCACCAGGTCTGTACGGTCGGCAAGGTCGACTTGCACCCCAACCTCACCAACGTGGTGCCCAGCCGCGCCGTGCTCACCCTCGACGTGCGAAACACCGACGAAGCCGTGTTGCAACGAGCTGAGGCCGAGATCGAGGCCTTCTGCAATGATCTCGCCGCAAGAGAGAATGTCACCATCACCCGTCGACCCCTCGCGCGCTTCGAACCTGTCGTCTTCGACGAGCGAGTCGTGGAGATGGTCGAGCGCACCGCACTCGCCCGCGGTAACACCGTGCAGCGCATGCCCTCTGGGGCGGGGCATGACGCGCAAATGATCGCACGCATGTGCCCGACGGCGATGATCTTCGTGCCCAGCCAAAAAGGACTCAGCCACAACGTCGCGGAGCACACCGACGAATCAGATCTAATCGCCGGTGCCAACGTGCTGCTCGACGTCATGCGCGAGCTCACAGAAACATTGTTTTCGTGAGCATGAACCCGGCAGCACACCAACACGGGGCCATGTCGTGAAGGGCGGGTTGCGCGGTGCGCCGCGAGTCGTGCGTGTCGCAGCTGCACAGATGGGCCCCATCCAGCGCGTCGACACGCGTGAGTCGGCAGTTGCTCGACTGGTAGCACTCCTCCATCGCGCCGCCGACCAGGGTGCGCAACTAGTCGTCTTCCCCGAACTTGCGTTGACCACGTTCTTCCCGCGTTGGTTCGTCGACGACATTGCGACGGCCGACAACTATTACGAAACCGCGATGCCGTCCCCCGCCACGCAGCCGCTCTTCGACGCTGCCAAGCAGCGCAAGGTTGGCTTCAGCCTCGGGTATGCAGAGCTCACTTCAGATGGCCATCGCTTCAACACGCAGGTGCTCGTCGAACGTGACGGCACCATCGTGGCGAAGTATCGCAAGGTGCACATCCCCGGGCATGCATCGAATGAACCGAACCGCCCGTTCCAGCACGCGGAGCGTTACTACTTTGAGCCGAGCGACGAAGGTTTCGGCGTGTGGAACGCCTTCGGCGGGCGCATCGGCATGATGATTTGCAACGATCGCCGTTGGCCAGAGACGTATCGCGAGATGGGCCTGCAGGGAGTCGAACTCATTCTCTGCGGCTACAACACGCCGCTCAATTACATTCCTGATCCGAGCCAAGACCGTCACGCCGGCTTCCACAATTCGCTCGTCATGCAGTCGGGTGCGTATCAGAACGGCACGTTCGTCGTCGGTGTCGCCAAAGGCGGGATCGAAGAGGGTGTGGACTCTCTCGCTGAATCGCAAATCGTCGCGCCCTCTGGGGAGATCCTCGCCAAGACGGTCAGTTCCGGCGACGAAGTGGTGGTCGCCGACTGCGACCTCGAGTGGTGCAAGAACTACCAGAACACCCTCTTTGACCTCGACTACTACCGACGCCCCGAGGTGTACCGCCGCTTGACGAGCCAGCGCGGGGCCCACACCCGCGCCGACGGCAGCCCGCTGTAGCCCCTGCCGGGCCGCTTTCGCCACCGGCAGCCCGCTCTCGTCCTCGCCAGCCCACTCTCGCCACCGCCAGCCCGCCGAGGTCTGCTGGGTGCCCGGCGAACGTCGGGTGGGGGTGCATTGGCAGAGCCGTTCGCCTTTGACAAACTGTAAAGGTGAGCGCGGGGGCAGCCACTGAGTTCGTCGTGAACGGCGTGCCCGTGACCGTGCGCCAGCCGCATCCCCACTTGTTGTCAGCGTTGCGCGAAGAACTGAACATCACTTCGCCAAAAGACGGATGCTCCCCTTCGGGTCAGTGCGGATGTTGCACCGTGCTCGTCAATGGCAAAGCCGTCGTGTCATGCCAGACGAGTCTGGAGAAGGCTTCCGGCGCACAGATCACCACGTTGGAAGGAGTGTCCGAGGAGGAACGAGCAAAGTTCTCGCAAGCGTTCGCTGCGTGCGGCGGCCTGCAGTGTGGATTCTGTATCCCTGGCATCGTCGTGCGCGCGAAAGCCCAAATCGATAAAAAGGGCGCTGCCCTCAAGCGCGAAGACATGGCGCGCCACCTGGGTGCGCACCTTTGTCGTTGCACCGGATACGCAAAGATCCTCGACGCCATCGAGTGCGTGGCAAAGAATGACATTCCGCAACTTGCGCAAGCTGGTGGTGTCGGCTCGCGCACGGTGAAGCACGAAGCTGAAGCACTCGCCCTCGGCGATCGCGGCTACATCGACGATATTCGCGTTCCTGGCATGTTGCATGCCGCTTTGCATTTCACGGCGCACACTCGCGCCGACGTGAAGGCGATTCGCACCGTTGCCGCACGCTCTGCAACGGGCGTGCGAGCCGTGTATACCGCAGCCGACATCCCCGGTGAATTGATGGTCGGCATTATTTACAAGGACTGGCCGGTCATGATTCCGGTTGGTGGACGAACGTCGTATGCGGGTGATGTGCTCGCCATCGTCGTTGCCGATACGCGTGCCAACGCCCGGGCGGCAGCCGCTCTCGTGGAGGTCGACTACGAGGTACACAAGCCGATCACCGATGTCGATGTCGCACTCTCAACCACCGAGGTTGCGGTGTGGAAGACCAAAGACAACGTGCTCAGCACCAGCACATACCAGCGCGGCGATGTCGACGCAGCCCTTGCAGCGAGCACGCACGTCGTGCGAGAGACGTTCCAGACTCAGCGCATCGAGCACGCTTTCCTCGAACCCGAAGCAACGCTCGCGGTGCCGTCGGGAAGCGGCAACTCTCGACGTCTACACGTGTATTCCGGTGGTCAAGGCGTGTGGGACGACCGCAACGACATTGCCCGTGTACTCGGGCTCTCCAACGAACGTGTCACGGTGGAACTCATCACTAATGGAGGAGCGTTCGGCGGCAAGGAAGATATGTCGAACCAAGCCCATGCGTCACTCGCCGCCTGGTTGCTCGATGCACCGGTCAAGTGCGTCTTGTCGCGTGAAGAGAGCCTGCTCATGCACGCCAAGCGCCACCCCATCCGCATGAAGTACGAGATGGGCTGCGATGCAGACGGCAAACTCACTGCCCTGCGGGTGCGCGCTGTTGGCGACTCCGGTGCCTACGCGAGCGTGGGCATGAAGGTGCTCGAGCGCATGGCCGGGCACGCGAGTGGGCCGTATCATTTGCCGTCAATCGACGTCGAGTCAATTGCCGTTCGCACCAACAACCCCGTCGGTGGCGCGTTCCGCGGATTTGGCGCCAACCAGGCGCAATTCGCGATGGAAGGCATGCTCGACCGTCTCGCCGAACGTGCCGGCATCGACTCGTGGGAGATCCGACGACGCAACGTCATTCACCCGGGCATGGTGTGGGGCCCCGGTCAAGTAATGGACGACGGATGCGCCGGCGCTCTCGCCTGCCTCGAAGCCATCAAACCGCACTACGACGCTGCAAAGAGTGCGGGTAAGGCAGTGGGTCTCGGGTTGGGCCTGAAGAACAGCGGTCTCGGCAACGGTTTCAAAGAAGTCACTCGGGCAGTCGTGCGCATCGAGCACGATGGCACGCTCGAGGTGCGCCACGGCTGGACGGAGATGGGCCAGGGCATCAACACCGTGGCGATGCAGGTCGCCATCGAAGAACTTGGCGCCCACCTTCCCATCGACGCAAGTCGTGTGCGGGTGGTGGTCGACACGACACGCGAGTTGGGCCTCGGTCAGACCACCGGCTCGCGCGGCACGTTGATGGGTGCAGGCGCAGTGCAAGACGCCTGCAGAGTGGCGTTGAAGGCCGGACTCACGCGAGGTGTCGACCACGTCGGTGAGTACCGCGTCGACTGGACCACGAAGCTCGGCGACCCAGGCGTAACGAACCCGATCATTCACTCGACATTCGGCTACGCCACACAGCTTGTCGTGATGGATCGTGAGTCGGGCAAGATTGAGCGAGTTATCGCCGCCCACGACGTTGGTCGCGCGGTCAACCCCACCTTGTGCGAAGGGCAGATCGAAGGCAGTATCCACATGGGGCTTGGCTACGCGCTCTCGGAAGATTTCCCTTCCGATCCAGAAACTGGATTCCCCACCAACATGACATTGCGGTCACTTGGCATCCTGCGAGCCAAAGACGTGCCGCCGATGAAGGTGATGCTCGTCGAGTCGCCGCAGCCCAACGCCCCGTACGGCATTAAGGGTGTCGGCGAAATTGGTCTCGTGCCCACGGCCGGTGCAGTTGCAAAAGCGCTGCACGAACTCGACGGTGTGTGGCGCACCCACCTGCCGATGCGTCGCGGCAATGCCGACGAAGAGTGAGCCTGACCGCATGACCGTCGCAACCGCTCGCAGCTCGACAACGCAGATCACGAGCACCACACCCGGGATGGTGAATGCGCATCACCATCTGTACTCCGCACTAGCGCGCGGCATGCCTGCACCGCGCAGGAGCCCGAAGAATTTTCCGGACATGCTTGCTCTCGTGTGGTGGCGACTAGATACAGCGCTCGATGCCGAGACGATCTACTGGTCGGCGAAACTCGGTGCGCTCGAAGCTGCGCTGGCTGGCACGACCTGCATCATCGACCACCACGAATCGCCCCGCGCAATCGAAGGCTCGCTCGAGGCGATCGACCGAGCGTGCACCGAGGTCGGCGTGCGCGTCAATGCGTGCTATGGGGCGACCGACCGGTGGGCAGACGACGGCTCGCTGCATGAGAAGGTGTCACCACTTTCACGCATGACCAAGGGTGCACAGGCGGGTCTCGACGAGTGCGATCGTCACCTGAGTGCTGGCAAGAGAGGCATGGTCGGACTTCACGCAGCATTCACCTGCAGCGATGAGACCATCGAGGCAGCCGCCGCGATCGCAGCCAAGCACGGTGTTGGCGTGCATGTGCACGTCGCCGAAGCAGTTGATGATGCTGCGGCCGGTGCACGCCTGGAAAAACACGCTGCGGATAACTGGTTGCTCGTGCACACCGTGCACCTCGACCGCACGCTGCGCGGTCGTATCGCGCACAACCCGCGCTCGAACATGAACAATGGAGTCGGCTATGCCAAGCCGACCACCAAGCCCAACAAAGTGATGCTCGGCTCCGACGGCATCGGCAGCGACATGGCAGAGGAATCGAGGCTCGCATATGCGCGGCTGCGGGAATTCGACGCAGGTGCGACGCCCGAAGTAGTGCAGGGATGGATGCTGAATGCGCGAGAGGCGTTCCCCGAGTCGAAAGACGACGTCGTTACATGGCGCTACCCCGCTGCAGATTCGCCATGGCACGGCGCCTTCACCACCGGGATGCGGGTCGAGAAGGTAGTCGCAAACGGCAGAACGATTGTCAATCGTGGCACAACAGTGCTTGTTGACGAAGGCGAAGTTCGCGCCAAGGCGATCGAAGCCGCAAAGAAGTTGCACCAACGATTGGAGAACATGTGACCACGCCGAAGTACACGCCGTTCACGCCGAAAGGCACCGCTCGTGTCGCGCTCTACCTGCAGGATGCCCATCGCATCCGCGAGGGCATGGAGTTCGCGAAGTACGCAGAGAGCCGCGGCTTTGAAGCGGTATGGCAGGCAGAGAGTCGCCTCGTTCGCGAGGCCACCGTACCGATGGCGGCATTCGCGTCGGTCACTCAAACCCTGAAGGTGGGCTCGGGCGTCGTCGATTGCTGGAGCCGCAACCCGGCACGTCTTGCTGCCACCTTCAGCACGCTTGATGACCTCGCGCCGGGGCGTGTGCTGCTCGGAATTGGTGCATGGTGGGACCCACTGGCAAAGAAAGTCGGCATCGACCGTGTCAAGCCGTTGCGGGCGATGCGCGAGATCGTCACCGCAGTGCGCGCCCTCTTGAACAACGAAAACGTCACGATGAACGGCGAGTTCGTGAAGCTCGACGGCGTCGAACTCGACTACGTCTACCAGGAACGACGTCCAAAAGACGTGCCGATCTACATCGGTGCCACCGGCATGCAAATGATGGAGCTCACCGGCGAAATTGCCGACGGCGTCGTTCTGAATTATCTCGTGTCTCCCGAGTACAACGCCAAAGCCATCGAAGCGCTCGGCGCTGGGGCGGCGAAAAAGAATCGATCCATGGAGTCAATTGACCGACCGCAGTTGGTGGTGTGCAGCGTGCACGAAGATCGTAAGACGGCTCTCGACATGGCACGTCTCATGGTCACGCAGTACCTCGGCCAACAGCCACACATCATGAAGGCCTCCGGCGTGCCCCAGTCGCTGCTCGACAAGGTCGGCAGCGTGCTCACCTGGCCCGCGACCCACGAGCAAGTGGTCGCCGCCTCCAAGCACGTGCCTGATGAAATTGTGCAGATGCTGACTGCGAGCGGGACTCCTGCCGACGCTCGCGAACAAGTTGCGCACTACATGCGCAACGGCGCGACGTGCCCGATTCTCTACCCGCTCGGCGATGTGCGCGCGATGATCGACGCCTTCGCTGACTGGAAGCCCGTCCTATGACCGTCGTCAACGCCACGAGCATCGAAGAGGCACTCTCTGCGTTGCAGACTGATCCCCAAGCCCGACTCGTGCAGGGCGGTACCGACCTCATGGTCGAGGTGAACTTCAACCGTACGAAGGTGGAGAGCGTCGTTTCGTTGAGGCGCGTCGCTGAGCTCCGCCGGTGGCATCTCGACGACGAAACTGGCACACTGCGAATCGGTTCCGGGGTTCCCTATGCCGAGATGGAGCGAGCACCGCTGCGTGATTACGTGCCGGCGCTCGCTGAAGCTGCGCGCACGGTTGGTTCACCGCAGATTCGTGCTGCAGGTTCGCTCGGGGGCAATCTTGGCACTTGCTCCCCCGCAGGCGACGGTCTGCCTGTCTTGAGCGCACTCGACGCGGTCGTTCACTTGCGGTCGAGCACGTCGTCGCGTGACGTGTCGGTGCACGACTTCATGGTTGGCGTCAAGCGCAACTCGAGGCAAGCCGACGAACTCATCGTCGCCGTCAGCGTGCCTGTTGTACAAGGCTTCCAGGGGTACGCCAAGGTGGGCACGCGCAATGCGATGGTTATTTCGGCCGCTTCTGCGTGCCTCGTGCACGACGCAACGGTTGGAAGCGTGCGACTTGCGCTCGGTGCGGTTGCCCCCACCGTCGTGCGCGCTAGGTCGACCGAAGCCTGGCTCGCCTCGCAGACCTCGCTCGTCGGCACACCTCAGGTAAGCGACGCCTTGGCACGCGAGTTCGGTCAGCGCGCAGCCGCAGAGTGCTCGCCCATCGATGACCACCGGTCGACTGCCGACTATCGACGGCACGCCATTTCGGTGCTTGCGCAGCGCTTGTTGTTGCGCGCGGTAAGCGATTCGAACGACACCACGAAGCGAGGCGCGAAGTGAGCAACGAGTTCTACACATTGCGAGTGAACGGCATGGATCACCAAGTGCAAGACGCGTGGGCCGGCGAGAGCCTCCTCTACGTGCTGCGTGAACGTCTTGGTCTGCCCGGCACCAAAGGAGCCTGCGAACAAGGCGAATGCGGCTCGTGCACAGTGATCATGGATGGTGAAGCCGTTTGCTCGTGCCTCGTGATGGCCGCAACGGCAGTGGAAGCCGACATCGTGACGGTTGAAGGGCTGGCCGCCGACGGTGAACCCACTGATGTGCAGCAGTCCTTTGTCAACGCGGGAGGCGTGCAGTGCGGATTTTGCACACCGGGTCTCATCGTTGCGGTGCACCACCTCCTCGATCGCAACCCGGCTCCAAGCGACCTCGAAATCAAAGAAGCAATCAGTGGCAATATCTGCCGCTGCACGGGTTACGGGCGCATCTTTGAAGCAGTCCGTCAGGCGCGCGACGCACGGTCTGCGGGCGTCTCGGGTGGTGAGTGAGATGGCAACAAAGACCGACACCTCCCCTCGCACTCGCCACGGTGCCTTGGGTACTTCGGCATTGCGCCCCGACGGCATCCCGAAGGTGCAGGGTCGTTTCGCTTTCTCGAGTGACGCATGGGCCGACAACATGCTTTGGGGTGCGACCTTGCGCAGCCCGCACCCATACGCGCGAATCAAGAGCATCGATACGTCGGCTGCACTTGCCATCAATGGCGTATCCGCAGTCGTCACAGCCGACGACGTGCCGGGCAAACTGACCTACGGTCTCATCGCAAGCGATCAGCCCGTGTTCGCGCGCGACTATGTGCGCTACGCAGGAGAACCAGTCGCCGCGGTGGCTGCCGACCACCCAGAGACGGCCCGACGAGCCCTGGCTGCGATCAACGTCGACTACGAGGTGCTGACCCCGCTCGTGGATGCCGAGCAAGCGCTCGACACCTCGCGGGCAAAAATCCACCCCGATGGCAACGTCATCCGGCGCCAGCGCATCGTGCGTGGCGATCAGAACCTCGTCGGCGAGGTTGTCGTTGAAGGTACCTACGAAATCGGGATGCAAGACCAGGCGTTTCTTGGTCTTGAAGCGGCGTTGGCATTGCCCGACGACGACGGCCATGGCGTCGAGCTGTTCGTCGCCACGCAGTGGTTGCACGAAGACCAAAAACAGATTGCCGCATGTCTCGACCTTGAGCCAGTCAAAGTTCGACTGACGTTGGGTGGCGTCGGCGGCGCTTTCGGCGGTCGCGAAGACATCAGCCTGCAGGTGCACTGCTGTTTGTTGGCGCTTGTCACGAAGCGCCCAATCAAGATGCAGTACGGACGCGAAGAATCGTTCTTCGGGCACATTCACCGCCATCCTGCGACCATCTTCATGCGCCACCACGCCGACCGAGATGGCACGCTGCGCCGCGTCGAGTCGCGACTGGTGCTTGACGGCGGGGCGTATGCGTCAACATCCTCTGCCGTACTCATTAACGCGGTCACCCACGTGCAAGGGCCTTACCAATGCGAGAACGCAACGGTCGACGGTTATGCAGTGCGTACGAACAACCCACCGTGCGGCGCGATGCGCGGTTTCGGAGTCGTGCAAGCGTGCTTTGCCCACGAGTCACAGATGGATAAGTTGGCGGCGGCTTGCGGTATCTCACCGGTCGACATCCGTTTGAAGAACGCCATGCGCACCGGCGACAAGTTGATCACCGGTCAGGTAGTCGAAAGCGTCGCGCCAGTCGAGCGATGCATCCGCGAGACGGCAGCGTTGCCGATGCCGGCACCGTTGCCAGACTCCCCCGACCCACTGGAAATCCCTGGTGGCTCAGGTCTCACGGCGCGCAAGTCGAACATCCGTCGAGGTGTTGGCTGGGGTGTCTCCATCAAGAACCTGATGTACTCCGAGGGCTTCGACGACTACGCCACCGCCCGATGCCATCTCGCTAACGGTGTCGCAACCTTGCAGTTCGCCACCGCCGAGGTTGGTCAAGGCTTCGTGGTCCTCGCGCAACAAATTGCACGCAGCGTGCTCGGAGTCGACACGGTGCTGCTTGAACCGATTTCGACGGCTATCGGCAGTGCAGGCAGCACGTCGGCGTCGCGGCAAACCTGGATGAGCGGCGGTGCCGTCGATGGCGCCTGCCGACTTGTGCGTGAGCGAATGTTTGAAGCGGTTGCAAAGAAGCATGGCCTCGACCCGATTCGGCTCGCCGTTGATGGCACCGACGTGGTCGACACGATGGGCACTCTTCGAGTGCCAGTTGCCGAAGCGACGCGTGGTGTGTCGTTCGATGAAACCTTCGAACATCACCACCGCCCCACCGAAGAACTCGACGAAAACGGCCAGGGTAACTGCCACGTAGCGTTCGCCTTCGTTGCTCACCGTGCGGTGGTTGACGTCGATCCTGATTTGGGGCTCGTGAAGGTGGTGCAGGTCGCGACGGCGCAAGACGTTGGCAAAGTGCTGAACCCGCTCGCTGCTATCGGTCAGATCGAAGGTGGCATCGCACAGGGCCTTGGTCTTGCGGTCATGGAAGAGATCGTGCTTCGCGACGGCAAGATGCGCAACCCGTCGTTCACCGACTATCTGTTACCGACCGCGCTCGATGCCCCTGACGTGGTGGCCACGATGATCGAAGAACCCGAACCACAGGCGCCGCTTGGCGCCAAAGGCATCGGTGAACCGCCGTGCATTTCGGTTACGCCTGCGATCGTCGCTGCGATTCGTGCTGCGACAGGTCGTGAGTTACCGCGCACGCCGGTACGGCCACAAGACATCGTTTTTGGCCCCTGAGGTCAGGCTGTGTCCCCTGGCTGGCTTACAGCCAGAGCGTGTCGCCCGGCTGGTCTACAGCCAGCCGAGTTCTCCCGGGCGTTTCTTGAGCGGCGCGGGTTCCTTCTCAGGTTCAGTCGCGAGCTGAGCGCTGCTACGTGTATCGCCCTTTTTGCCAACTGACGCACCCTCTCGCCACTCCACAGTGACGCCCACCGAGCGCATGTCGCGCATCACGGCTCGTTTCTGTGACGGCTCAACGAACGACACCACTACTCCACGTGCTCCTGCGCGTCCGGTTCGTCCCGAGCGATGCACATAGTCCTTCGGGTCGTCAGGAGGGTCACATTGCACCACACAGGGCACGTCGTCGATGTGGATGCCGCGGGCCGCCACATCGGTTGCCACAAGCACGTCCGACATGCCGTCGCGGAAGTCTTTTAGTGCCTGCTGGCGTTGAGCCTGTGAACGATTGCCGTGGATGACTGCACAGCGCACGCCCAGTGATTCGAGTTGACGGGCGAAACGGTCAGAGCCGTGCTTGGTGCGACAGAAAGCAATAAGGCTGCCGTGTTCAGCGACGAGAGATGCCACCCTCTCGGCTCGATCGGCACGCAGCAGCACCTCGAACACATGCTCAATGTCGGGCTCTGCTTCGACGCCCGAAGTCGCAAGGTGCAAGGGATCCGACAAGTAGTTCTCGACGATGCTTCCCACTGCCCCGTCAAGCGTCGCCGAAAACAACAGCACTTGTCGATTGCGCGGCAGACGATCAAGGATGCGCTTGACGCTTGGCAAGAAACCCATGTCGGCCATGCGGTCGGCTTCATCGAGCACACACACGCGCACTTCGCGCAAGTCGATATCGCGACATTGCAGCAGGTCCTCCAAGCGACCTGGTGTCGCCACGACGATGGCTGCCCTCCGCAGGCGTTGCAACTGTGGGCCGTATCCAGCCCCGCCGAAAACCGACGTCGTGAAGAATTGTCGGTCAACGTCGAGTAGGTGAATTTCTCGCTGCACCTGCTGGGCCAGCTCTCGCGTCGGCACAAGCACGAGCCCGCTCGGTCGACCCTGTGCGTGCTCGCGGAGACGTTCGGCGAGAATCACACCGAATGCGATGGTCTTGCCCGACCCGGTCGGCGCCTTGCCGCACACGTCACGTCCGGCGAGACCAGGTGGAATCGTCAACACCTGAATTTCAGTTGGTTCGGTGATTTCCCGACGAACGAGAGAGTCTGCGAGTTTCTGGGATGCGCCCAGTGACGAAAAGGTGCTCAGTCCTTACACACCCAACACACGTCTAACGTACTGGTTCACGAAGCGCTGCTCTGGGTCAAGACGATCACGCAACGCCCGGAACTGATCAAACAACGGATATCTGCTGTGCAGTGTCGAAGCGTCTTGAAAGTGCAGCTTGCCCCAGTGTGGGCGTCCTTCAAGGGGCGCGAGTATCTCTTCCACCTTCCGGAAATACGGCTCGTAGGCCATGCCTTTGTACATGTGCACGGCAACGTAGGCCGACTCTCGGCCGTACGACGTGGAGAGGGCGACGTCATCAGCCCCGGTCACCCGCACTTCGACCGGGAAGCTCACTTTGAAGCCTTCGCGATCAACCATCTCTACGATGCTGCGTAGCGCGCCGGGCAGCGATGCCCGCGGTATCGAGTACTCCATCTCGTGGAATCGCACCAGTCGCCTCGTGGCAAACACATCGTGACTCGCTTCGACAAATTCCTGGCGCCCGGACGACGGTAGAGCGGTAGCCAGTCGAGGGATGAGGCTCGGTACCGTCTTGCCGACCGCGCACACCGCACCGAAGGCGTAGTTCTCGAGCACGGTCTTGCTGAGCCACTTCTTCATCGCTGGGCGCGGCTTGGCTGCGTCAGTGGTTCTCGTGTTGTGTTTCGTCAACGCCCAACGAGTGTGTGGTACCCAATAGAACTCGTAATGGTCTGATGAGTCGATGATGGAATCGAAATCGTTCAGCACGCTGTCAAGGCGTCGCGGCTCCTCCACTGCCCGCAGACGGAAGGCCGGCACGATCTTCATTTCCACGTGGGTGAGGATGCCGAGCGCACCAAGCGAGACTCGCCCGAGCCGGTAAACGTCTGCGTTCTCTTCCTCGTTGCAGTGCAGCCACTCGCCCGATGCGGTCACGAGCGAAAACCCCGCCACTTGTCCGGCAAGCCCGGTGAAGTCGCGACCTGTGCCGTGGGTAGAAGTGGAGATCGAGCCAGCTACCGTCTGCGCGGTGATGTCGCCCATGTTGGCGAGCGCGTAGCCGGCAGCGGCAAGTCGCAGGTTTACCTCGTGCAATACCATCCCTGCAGGGATACGTGCCGTCATCCGTTGTGAGTCGACGCCCAACCCCTCACCAAGATCGCTCGGCAAGAAAAGCACCTGGTCGCTGGGCACAATCGGAGTGAAGCTGTGGCCGCTGCCCGCCATGCGAATCTTCCAGTGACGCGGTGAGTCAACGACTGCTTGCTGAATTTCTTCGACGGTCTGCGGTCGAAGAAGGCGCTCCGGTGATGCCTTAACGCTGCCCGCCCAATTCTTCCAGCTCTTGCGACTGCGTCCAACAGACTTTCTCGATGCGCCAATCTGCTTTGGCTCAACCTTGTCGACGGCACCTTCCGCCGGGCGGGGGTCAGTGAGCGTCATTGAGGGCGACGTCGATCAGCAAAGAAGCGTCGAACGAGCGGCTCGAAGTGCTCGAGTGGCTCGCTGCGGTAGTCCGGGTCAAAAGCCGGCGAGTCGTACTTCGCGCAGAATTCCTCGGTGTACTCGAAGTAGGGCGAATCACGGAACGCCTCGCGGGCATTTCGATCGAGACCGATATGGTGCCAAAAGTAGTAGCCCTGGAAGATGCCGTGCTGAGCGACCATGAAGTGGTTCGCTTCACTGGCGAACGGCTTGACCATCGTTGACGCTATGTACGGGTGGTTATAGGGGGCGAGCGTGTCGCCGATGTCGTGCAAGAGGGCGCATACGACGTACTCGTCGTCACGCCCATCGCGTTGCGCACGAGTGGCGGTCTGCAGTGAGTGCTCGAGGCGGGTCACCGGAAAGCCACCGTGATCGCTCGCAAGCAGACGAAGCAGGTGCAATGCGTTGTCTGCCACCATGTTCTGCGTATCTGGCATGTGGTCCATGATGAGGGCCCAGTCGTCGCGAGTCGACTCCTGAAACGACGTGAATGCCGCTCGTTTCATCGCGGATTGTGCTTGTGGCTGTTGGTTCATGATTCGGTGTGCAGCCAGATGGTATCGGCGTCGGATCGCGGGCTCAGTCGAGATGCGCACACCACAACTTTGTGGCCGCGTTGAACAAAGCCGCACTCGCGTGCCTTGCTCAAGCCTGCGCTAATTGACACCTCAACGTCGGCATCGCGCTGCGAAACAATCGGGTATACGCCCCATGAGATCTTCAGTCGGCGAGCCGCCGCATCACTCGGGGTCGCGGCGATAATTATCGAACTCGGACGGCACGCAGCGAGCAATCGTGCGGAATAGCCGGTGTAGGTGAGCGACAGTAAGGAATCTGCACCGATACGTCGTGCAAGTGAACTCGCTGCCGCAGTTACCGCGGCCGTCTCGGGGTTGGCGTCCGCGAACACCACCGGCAACGTGACGTCACGCTCGGCGGCTTCGCAGATTGCGGCCATAACTTCTACGGCGCGCACTGGGTTGGTTCCCACTGCGGTCTCGCCAGAGAGCATCACGGCATCAAATCCATCGCGTACAGCCCCGGTCACGTCAGCCACCTCGGCGCGAGTCGCACGCGTGGAGGTGATCATTGACTCGAGCATTTCCGTCGCACAAATAGAGGTCACGCCGTGTCGCAGCGCCGTACGTGCGATCTTGTGCTGAGCCGCCGGCACCACTTGGAACGGCAGTTCTACTCCGAGGTCGCCGCGTGCCGCCATGACGCCGTCACTCACACGGCAGATTTCGTCGACCCGCTCGAGTGCTTGCGGGCGTTCGATCTTGGCGATGACCTGTGCTGTTGGGCCGACGATGCTGCGCACTTCCTCGACGTCGCTCGGGCGCTGCACGAACGACACCGCAACAAATTCAACGTTCTCTGACTTGACCACTTCGAGGTCGGATTTGTCCTTGTCGGAGAGCACACTGCCTCCGACCTCGGTGTCAGGAAGGTTGACACCTTTCTTAGGCTTGAGTTCCCCGCCTCGCACCACGCGTGCCATCAGATGGTTGTCAGCCACGGTTTCAATGACTGCTTCCAGGCGACCGTCATCGAGAAGTAGTCGCTGCCCCGCCCCAAGCCCGGCAACTCCACCTGTGCGCGAATTGGGCATACCAAGTTCGTCAAAGCTGAAGCGCTCCAGACTCTGCGGGGTCAACTGTCGTGGTGCACCTGCGTATCGCAGTTTGGGACCCTGGATGTCCACCAAGATGCCGACGTCGCTTCGCACGCTGCGAATTAGGCGGATGCGCTCACGAAGTTCTGCCGTTGTGATGTGCGAGCAGTTGATGCGCAGCACGTCGGCGCCCGCATTGACGAGCGCATCAAGCATTTCGGGGCTTGCACTCGACGGACCGATTGTCGCGATCACTTTTGTCTTGCGCATTGCCGTCAATTCTCGCCGTTCTGGTGGGTCATATGGTGGTTCTCGGCGAGTACTTGAGGCGCTCAGGCGCCACCTGCCAGGAAATGTTGGTGTCGAAGGGGGGACTTGAACCCCCACGCCCTTTCGGGCGCCAGCCCCTCAAGCTGGTGCGTCTGCCAATTTCGCCACTTCGACGAGGATGCGGGTTCCCAACCTATCGGGTCAGGCAGAAAGAAGAATTCCGAGCGCAGTAACGGTGAGCAACCACACCAGGGCAAGCACCGTCGTGATGCGGTTCAGGTTGCGTTCAGCCGCGGCTGAACCGAGCGCCGCCGCACCGCCGCCACCGAACATGTCCGACAACCCGCCGCCACGGCCGCTGTGGAGGAGCACACCGACGATGAGCCCAATCATCGACAGAACGTTGATGACGATGGTGATGACGGTGATCGCGTTACGCACCCCGACAGCCTACCGACGGTCATCCTTCCGGATGATGGCACGCCGACATCTGTCCGCCCGCGCGAACTTCAAGCGGAGGCTCCTGCATGGCGCAAAGATCGGTGGCCTTCCAGCAACGTGTGCGGAAACGGCATCCCGTCGGTGGGTTGACCGGCGACGGCACGTCTCCTTCGAGCATGATGCGGGTGCGTCCCCGCTCGACTCTCGGATTTGGCAACGGCACCGCAGAGAGGAGCGCTTTGGTGTACGGATGCGTCGGCTTTTCGTAGACGGTCTCGGCGTCGCCGATCTCCATGATCTTGCCGAGGTACATCACCGCAACTCGGTCAGCGATGTGGCGCACGACCGACAAGTCGTGGGCGATAAACACGTATGACATGCCGAGCCGCTGCTGCAGGTCGCCGAATAAGTTGACGACCCCGGCCTGGATGCTCACGTCAAGCGCCGACACTGGTTCGTCGAGGATGATGAGTTCAGGATCCAGGGCCAACGCGCGGGCCACGCCGATGCGCTGGCGCTGACCACCCGAAAACTCGTGTGGAAATCTGCGGGCGTGGTCAGCAGAAAGCCCGACCAGTTCGAGCAACTCCACCACCTTTTGTTGATGGTCGCCGGTGATCCCCTGCACGACGAGCGGCTCGGCGATCGAGGCGCCGACCGTCATTTTCGGGTCGAGCGACGCATAGGGGTCTTGGAAGACAATTTGCATCTTGCGTCGCAGCGTGCGCATCTCCTCGAAATCAACTGTCGAGAGATCCTTCCCTGCGAAGGTGACGGTTCCGGCGGTCGGTTCAATGAGTCGCAGTACGCAACGCCCGACCGTGGTCTTGCCAGAACCCGACTCCCCGACTAGCCCGAGCGTTTCGCCGCGGGCCACTTCGAACGACACGCCCGACACCGCTTGAACCACCCGCTTCTGGCGGCGCGCGCCGCGAGGCGACTTCATGTGGAATTCCTTGACGAGATCTTGCACGCTCAGCAACGTCATGACTTCACCGCCAGTTCTGTGGCGCGGATGCAAGCCGACATCGACTCACCAATCTGTCGTAGCTCTGGCAGCGACTCGGCACAGGCGTCCGTGGCGTGTGCACAGCGAGGCCGGAACGCACAGCCTGATGGCGGTTGCAACATGTTTGGCGGGAAGCCGTTGATCGGCACCAGTCGTTCGACGCCAGCTTGGGGCAACGAAGCAAGGAGTCCCCTCGTGTATGGGTGGGTCGGTCGTTCGAACACGTTCATGATGTTCGCCTTCTCCATCACACGACCGGCGTACATCACGTTGACTCGTTCGCAGACTCGCGCCACGACCCCGAGGTCGTGGGTGATGAGCACCACGGCCGTGCCGAACTGCGCTTGCACGCGCTGGATGACCTCGAGAATCTGGGCCTGCACGGTCACATCGAGTGCCGTGGTGGGTTCGTCGGCAATCAGCACCTTCGGGCTGTTGGCGATTGCCATCGCAATCACGACGCGCTGTCGCATGCCTCCAGAAAACTCGTGCGGATATTGCAGCGCGCGGTCACCCGGCTGGGGAATGCCAACAATTTCCAGCAGGTCGACTGCCCGTGCCAGTGCGGCTTTCTCGCTCATCGACTGGTGCGCGCGCAGCATCTCTGCGATCTGTGCTCCAATCTTGTGCACCGGGTTGAGTGCAGAGAGCGGGTCTTGGAAAATCATCGACATCAAACGTCCACGCACCGAACGAAGTTTCTTGGCAGGCGCACCGACGAGTTGCTCGCCGTTCAAGATCACCGAGCCTTCGACGGTTGCGCTCTTGGGCAAAAGACCCATTGCCGCTAAGAAGGACACTGACTTTCCCGACCCGGACTCCCCCACGACTGCAGTCATCTCGCCGGCATGCACATCAAGATCCACACCCCGCACTGCGGTGAGTGGCCCAAGCGGCGTGTGGAACGTGACTCTAAGGTCGCGAATCTCCAGAACCTTTTCTGCCATCAGCTACCTGCCTGCATGCTGTGTGTCATCGTCAGGCTTCCTTCTGCATTCGCGGATCCGTCGCATCACGCAGTGCGTCGCCGATGAAGTTGATGGAGAGCGCAATCACCACGAGGGTGAGACACGGGAACACTGCCAACCACCAGAAGCCAGTGTTCACGGCCCCCTTGGCGGCTCCCACAAGAATGCCGAGCGACGTGGCTCCGTCGCCGGCTTGCGGGCCATATCCGAAGAACGCCAACGTGGATTCGCTGATGATGGCGGAGACCACGGAGAACGTGAGGGCCACCATGATCGGTCCGATCGAATTCGGGAGCAGGTGGCGCCGCACGATATACCACCGACTGGCACCCACGGCCCTAGCTGCTTCGATGAACTCGCGTTCCTTCAAGGCCAACACCTGGCCGCGCACGATACGAGCTACGCCCATCCACCCGAACACCGCAAAGAGCACGATGATGAACCGCACCGATGAGAGCTCGCCGACGATCGGCTTCAGCCATTCAATGGATCCGATCACGTTGCGCATAACGAGCAAGGTGACAAGAAACGGAAAGGCCAGGAAAAGGTCAGTGACGCGCATGACGACGTCGTCGAAACGACCGCCACGGAAGCCGGCCACTGCCCCAATCAGGCAACCGAGCACCACGGAAATGATTGCTGAGAAGAGCCCGATCACCAGCGACACGCGCACACCGTAAATGAGGCGGCTGTACAGGTCGCGACCGATGTCGTCCGTGCCGAGCCAGGCATTGGCGCGCGGCGACAAGAAGTAATTGGGCGGCGCCTGCACAGCCTCATTCACGCCGTAGCGCGCCGTGAAGGGTGAGAGTGCGACGAAGATAATCAGAATCGCGAGAATGAACACGCTCACAACAGCGGCCTTGTGGCTCACAAAGCGGTTGAAGGCCATTCGGCGCGGCGAGATGGTCGGGAGTGCGATGTCGTTACTCAAGGCGAATCCTCGGGTCGAGCCAGGCGTATGAGATATCCGCCAGCAGGTTGAACATGAGCGTCGACGCAACGATGATGACCATCCACGGCATGAGGAGCGGGAAGTCACCTTCGCCAAAAGCTGACAGGAAGTACATGCCCATACCTGGGTAACTGAAGATGTTCTCCGTGATGATGAGACCGCCGACGATCGCACCTACGTCGAGCGCTGCAATAGTCACGACGGGGATCAGGGCGTTGCGTAACCCGTGCTTAAACAGCACCCGACGTTCGCTGATGCCCTTCGACCGCGCCGTGCGCATGTACTCGCTGCTCAAGACGTCGAGCAGCGACGAACGCATGTAGCGCGAATAAACGGCGATGATTTGAATCGCCACCACGATTGTCGGCAACACCATGTGCTTTGCCATCAACAACGGGTCGAAGCCAGTGTGCCCTGGCGGGTAAACACCAGAGGTCGGGAACAACGTGGAGCCGAACCAGCGGCTCCAGTACACCGCAAACAGCAGCTGGAAGAGAATTGCTGAAACGTACGGCGGAATCGAGATGCCGACGAACGCCGCCGTATTGACTGCCACGTCTCGTCGGCCGCCGGGTCGAAGTGCGGCAAACACGCCGAGCATGAGGCCAACCACGATTCCAACCGCGCTCGCAGCGATACCAAGACGAATGGTGTTGGCAAGCGCATCCTTCAGCTGCGGCCACACTTCGCGAGAACCCTTGATGCTGCGCGGCCAGTCGAGAGTGAGGAAATTGCCTAGCCAGCGGAAGTATCCGCGAACATAGTTCGGGTCGAGGCCGTTGGCATCGATGTACTGCTGAATCTTGGCCGGAGTCGCACGAGCATTTACTCGCTTGTAACTGGCGACTGGATCGGTGCCCGTACGCAACGCGATGTAGACGAGGAATGTGATGAAGAGAAGCGTCGGAATCGCCCACGCAAGCCGGCGCAACACGTACCGCAGCACATTCCAAACCTAGTTCGCTCGACCCCGACCCGAGAGGGGCCGCCGAGCAAGACGCGACTCCTCGCACGAGGTGCTACAAAACGAACGGCGCGCGGACCCCACCCGAAGGCAGAGCCCGCGCGCCGCGCGAGCGTCGTGTTCGACGACTTACTTCAGGGTGACCGTTGGTTCGCCCGTGAGCAAGTTCGTGACCACGTACTGGCCATCATTGGTGGTGGCGAACGCACCAGGCATCACCTGGTTGATCGTCGTCCACACCATCCACGACGAGTTGGCGCACTCTGTCACCGGGTTCAAACAGGCCGGCCACTGTTCGGCGCCCAAGACGACTTTGCCGTCGCCATTGAGGTCGGTCCAGAGGTGGTTGTTGATGAATGAGGTGTAGTTACGCAACTCGGCGCCAACGGGGCCGCCAACTTGGTCGGTGCGCCAGAAGCCCGCCTTGGGGAACTGGAACAACGGCAGCATCACGCTGTCAGCAGCCATGAGCTTGAGCGCGCTCTTGACGAGCTCGGCACGCTTGGTGGCATCAGCCTCGAAGTCTGCGTTGTGCAGCAGGTCCGACGCTTCAGCGTTGCACCAGCCCTGTGAGTTCTGACCTTGGTTGTTGTTCGCTGCGGTCGGAATCTGATCGCAGGTGAACGACGGGGTCAGGTAACCCGGGTCCGGCGGAGCCGTCGAGATGTACATCGCCATGTCGTAGTCGAGGGCTGGGAGACGCTGCTGGAAGTAGCAGGCCGCGTCGCAGTTGTCTGCGCGCACCTTGAAGCCCGCGGCGTTGAGCAGCGGAATCAGGTAAGCCTGCGTGTTCTCGCGACGAGTGTTGCCCGTGTTGATGATCCAACGCACATCCGGTGCTTCGCCCGTTGCCGGGTCGATCCAGTAGCCGTCGGCACCCTTGGTCC
>JBMTYA010000007.1:0-22443 GCA_049454015.1 Ilumatobacteraceae bacterium
CTTCTTCCATCGCACCGAAGTAGTTGCCCATGTTGTCGGCGGTCTTGTAGCCCGACGCGTGCTGGAAGCAGACGTTCGGGTACTTCGCGGCGACTTCGAGCATCGGATCCATGTAGCCGAACGAGGTGCCCATGATGAGGTTGTAACCGTCACGTGCGAGCTTGTCGAACACTGCGACTGCTTCTGCACCTTCCGGCACGAGTTCGAGACGAGTCACTTCGATGCCAAGTTCGCTCTCCATCTGAGCAATGCCTTGGTCGTGCATGTAGCTCCAGCCCTTGTCACCAGGTGTGGTGATGTAGACGACAGCGGCCTTGACCATGCTGTAGTCCTCGGCCGGTGCCGTGGTTTCTTCGGTGGCCGCTTCGGTGTCTTCGGTGACCTCTTCGGTCGCCTCTTCGTCACCGCCGCATGCAGCGACGGCGAACATCGCCACCGCTGCGAGTGCCGCAGCCCATACCTTTCGTTGCTTCATTCCTGCTCCCCTTTGGTTGTGAGACGTACGCCAGGTGGCGTGGCCAAAGAATAACACGGGTGTCATTCGCCGCACCCCCGCCGAAAGCAAGTTGTACGAAAAGTCATTCGACCGTGCGACGCGGCACGAGAACCATTGCGTGCAGGCGAGTCGTGCGTATGGTGCGGCGCAAAATCGCGATGGCGTAGTGTTTTTGGGGTGAAATCGGCGTTGCGCGGCCTCGTCGACGAATCCATCACCATCATTCGCGAGGTGGCAGCCGAGTTCGAGCGGCCCGTCATGCTCTTTTCTGGCGGCAAGGACTCCGTCGTCATGCTGCATCTGGCGGTGCGCGCCTTTGCCCCCGCCCGAGTGCCCTTCCCCGTCATGCACATCGACACCGGACACAACTTCCCCGAGGTCATCGAGTTCCGCGACCGAACGGTGGCCGCTCTCGACGTGCGGTTGATCGTGGGGTCGGTGCAGGCGTCGATTGACGCCGGTCGCGTGCAGGACGCCACGGGCCCGCGTGCCAGCCGAAACCCGCTACAGACCGTCACCCTGCTCGACTCGATTGCCGAGCACAAGTTCGACGCCGTGTTCGGCGGGGCTCGCCGCGACGAAGAACGTGCCCGGGCCAAAGAACGCGTGTACTCGTTCCGCGATTCCTTTGGACAGTGGGACCCGCGCACCCAGCGACCCGAATTGTGGGGCATCTACAACGGCCGCCACCAAGCTGGCGAACACTTCCGCATCTTTCCCCTGTCGAACTGGACAGAGCTCGATATTTGGCGCTTCGTTGCGGAATACGACATCGAGCTGCCGAGCATCTACTACGCACACCGACGGCGAGTGTTCCGTCGCGACGGAATGTGGATGGCGGAGTCGCCGTTCTTGAAGCCAGGCGCCGACGAACAAGTGAGCGAACAACTGGTTCGCTTCCGCACTGTCGGCGATGCCACCTGCACAGCAGCGATTGAGTCGACAGCCACCAGCATCGAGCAAGTAATCGCCGAGACCGCCGCTGCTCGCGTTACCGAGCGCGGTGCCACCCGCGCCGACGACCGCATTAGCGAAGCCGGCATGGAAGACCGCAAGAAGCAGGGCTACTTCTGATGCAACACTTCAACACCCGGAGCCGCCACTAATGGAACGCCTGCGCTTCGCCACAGTCGGCTCGGTCGACGATGGCAAATCGACGCTGATTGGTCGCTTGCTCTACGACTCGAAGAGCATCTTCGAAGACCAACTCGAGCACATCGAGAGCGTGAGCAAGCGTCGCGGCACCGACTACGTCGACTTGTCGCTCCTGACGGACGGCTTGCGGGCAGAACGAGAACAAGGCATCACCATCGACGTGGCCTACCGCTACTTCGCCACACCGAAGCGTTCGTTCATCATCGCCGACTGCCCCGGCCACATTCAGTACACGCGCAACATGATTACCGGCGCATCCAACGTCGACCTTGCGATCGTGCTCGTCGATGCGCGCGCCGGCATCGTCGAACAAACGCGCCGCCACAGCTTGCTCGCTTCGCTGCTCGGTGTGCCTCACCTCGTGATCTGCGTGAACAAGATGGATCTCGTCGACTGGTCACCCGAGATCTTCAACCGCATTCGTGCAGAGTTCGAAGAGTTTGCGTCGCGCCTGTCGTTGCGCGACGTGACGTTCTTGCCTATCAGCGCGCTACAGGGTGACAATGTGGTGAGTCGCTCACCGAACTTGACATGGTTCGAGGGCCCAACGTTGTTGCACCACCTAGAGAACGTCTACACCGCCAGCGACGACAACCGCGTCGACGCTCGCTTCCCCGTGCAATATGTGATTCGCCCACAACGCAATGAACATCACGACTACCGCGGGTATGCAGGTCGCGTGGCAGGCGGCGTGTTCCGCGTGGGTGACGACGTGATGGTGCTGCCCTCAGGCCTCACCTCGACGATCACTGGCATCGACACGCCAGATGGCGCCGTGACAGAAGCCGGGCCCGGTCGTGCAGTCACCCTGCTGCTCGCCGACGACCTGTCGGTGTCACGCGGCGACATGATTTGCCGACCCAACAACCGGCCGAGGCAGTCCCAGGCTCTCGAGGCGATGCTGTGCTGGATGGATGACGCCGCACCGCTGCAACCCAATCGCATCTACTCCTTGAAGCACACGACCAAGCTGGCGCGAGCCAAGGTCACCAAAGTGCTCTACCGGCTGAATATCTCCACGTTGCATCGCGAGCAGGGCATCGACTCGCTCTCCCTGAATGAAATCGGCCGTGTCGAGCTGCACACCACTGCCCCGCTCTTTTTTGACGATTATCACGTGAACCGTTCAACGGGCTCGTTCATCTTGGTCGATGAGCACAGCGGCCAGACCTGTGCCGCTGGCATGTTGCTCTCGCCGCGCACATGAACCAACCCAACCAACCGGTCTGGCACGAACCGACGGTGTCTCGCGACAAGCGCTGGGCTCACCATCGCTTGCGCGGCGTCACGGTGTGGCTCACCGGACTATCGGGTTCGGGCAAGTCGACCGTCGCCGACGGTGTCGCTGCCCGATTGCTTGAAGCCTCGGTGCTCGCCTACGTGCTCGACGCCGACAATCTTCGTCACGGTCTGAACTCGAACCTCGGCTACTCCGACGCCGACCGCAGCGAGAACGTGCGGCGCGTGGGAGAGGTCGCCAAACTGTTCGCCGACACCGGCGTGGTGGCACTCGTGCCGATTATCAGCCCGTTTGCTGCCGACCGTTCGCGCGTGCGCGTGGCGCACGAGACGAGCGGCCTCGATTTCGTTGAAGTGCACGTCGCTACGCCACTCGTCGAGTGCGAACGACGCGACACCAAGGGCCTCTACGCCAAGGTGCGTAGCGGCCATGCCTCCGGAGTGAGCGGCGTGGACGCGCCATACGAGGCGCCGACGGCGCCAGATCTCGTGGTCGGTCTGAACGGTGAGACAGTGGCAGAATCAGTGCGTCGCGTTGTCGAGCACCTTCGCCAGTTGGGTGTGTTCGGCAGTCGCAACGACTGACCGATGAGCATCTTCCCCGCCGACAAGTCTCTCCTCGCCATTGGCGGTCTCACGCTTGTGGCACCGTCGCTGAAGATCATGTACACGCCGACCCCGAAGGTGGCGTGCAGCACCATCAAGTTGATGTTGGCCACCGCCGAGGGTTCGCATCGCAAAGACCTGATCGACCAGATCACCAACCCGAGCGTGTCGCGCCCCCAAACCATCCACGACCCGGTCATCAACGGTCTCCCCCGCTTGGTCGAGCTTCCCAAGCGCGAGATTGACAACATCTTCACCTCCCCCGACTGGATTCGCGTCGCGGCGCTGCGCGACCCTGTGGCGCGCTCGTATTCCGCGTGGGAGAACCGCATTTTTCGCCGCGCGCCAGGCGAGACGGCAAAGGCAATCGAGCTGTCAAAAGACGTACTTGTCGACGGTCGCATCGACATGGCCGGCAGCTTTGCATTGTTCGCCAAGATGCTCGGCGAGCACACCGATGCCTTCACCATCGACCAGCACTTCTTGCCGCAGGCCCACATCGTGCGCACCGACGTGATCAATTACGACATGCTCATCCGCGTGGACAAAAAAGGCGACATGGACCGCCTGGCGGCGCTCATCAGCGAGCGTTCGGGCAAGCAGATCACCTCGTCGCGGCTGAATGAGGGCATGAAGGTTGATCTCTCGCGAATCTGCGACCAGCACACCGCCAACCGTTTGATGGCGACCTACCACATGGACTACGAGGCGTTCGGCTTTGAGCGCCGCGAATTTGCCGCCAATGTCGAGCCGTACTTGCTGTCTGACACCGAGACACAACTCGTGCAACAGTTGCGCGGCGTGATGGAACGTCTGCTCAGCGTGTCGCAGGCCGCGAGCAAGCAGGCTGGTGCCCGCTACGGCTTGCGCCAGATTCGCAAAGCCGTCATGCGTCGCGCCACTGGCGGCGCAAAGGCAGTCGACTACCGGGTGCTCGACGCCTGAAGGTTGCCATGCCGCCGTTTCCGCCTGACACCTCGCTTGCTGCGCTGACGCGCAAGACACTGGTTGCGCCGCGCATGAAAGTGCTGTACACGCCGACTACCAAGGTGGCGAGCACGACCTTCAAGTGGATGATGGCCGAGGCCGAGGGCACCATCGACCAGACGGTGATACCCAAATTGATGGCAGCCATCACCCACCGCAGCCAGACGATTCACAACCGCCATGTGAGCGGCCTGCGGAAACTGTCAGAGTACTCAGAGCGTGAGGCGCGAGCAATGCTCGAGTCTTCCGACTGGTTGCATATCGCCGCATTGCGCGACCCCGTGTCGCGTGCTTACTCCGCGTGGGAGAACCGCGTCTTCATGCGTGCATCGGGGCGAATCGCGGGTGGGTTCGAGTTGACACCAGACGTGCTCGTTGATGGCCGCATCGATATGACGGCGAGTTTCGCCGTGTTCGCTAAGGCGCTTGCGGAGCACACCGATGCGTTCATGCTCGACCACCATTTCACCCCTCAGTCGCACGTGGTGCGCACCGACAAGGTGAACTACGGCCTCTTGGTGCGAGTCGACGAACCAGGCGGCGTGGAGAAGGTTGCCGCTGCGTTTCGCGAGCGCTCTGGCAAGACGGTTGAGCCGCGACGTCACAACGAGAGCATGGGTATTGCGCTCGCACGGGTGTGCGACCAAACCACCGCCAATCGCCTCATGGCGACGTATTCGATGGACTACGACGCATTTGGGTTTGCCCGCCGCGACTTCGCTGCGACGGTGGAGCCCTACGTGCTGAGCGACGCTGAAACCCAGTTGGTCACGCTCGTGCGGCAGTCAGTCGAGCGCGTCGGCAGCGTGTCACGTGCTGCTCAATCGCGCATGTCGGCCCGTTACGGACTGCGCCAGATTCGCAAGACCATTCTGCGCAAGGTGTCGTTCGGTCGCATGTACAACACGCCGCGCAGCATGCACTGGTAGCCATGCCAGCCTCGGCGGAATCCCTTCAGGTCGTCGCGCACCTCGCTCTTGTCGCACGCAACACGAAGGTGATGTATCTGCCGACCCCAAAGGCGGCGTGCACCACGATCAAGCTGATGCTCGCGACAGCCGAAGGCACGCACCGCCCAGAAGTGGCCGATCGTCTCGCGGTTATGCACGTGTCGCGGGCCCAGACCATCCACCACCCCGAAGTGCACGGGTTGACACGTCTTGCAGATCTCTCAGCACGCGAACAAGCGGCGGTGCTCACGTCACCCGACTGGTTGCGCGTTGCGAGCCTGCGCGACCCGGTGGCGCGGGCGTATTCGGCCTGGGAGAACCGCATCTTCATGCGCGCACACCGCCGAACGAAAGTAATCATCGAACTTGCACATGACGTAGTTGTGGACGGTCGGGTTGACCTGGCTGCTTCGTTTGCACACTTCGCCAGGGTGCTCGGTGAACATGGCGACACGTTCATGACCGACCACCACTTTCAGCCGCAAGCGTTACTGGTGCACCCCGAGACGGTCAACTACACACGGCTCGTGCGAGTAGATCAACCCGGCGAGATTGATGGTCTGGCGCGGGTGCTGAGTGAGCGCTCTGGCAAGCAGGTCACGGCGACACGGCTGAACGAAGGTCTCGGCGTGAAGGTTGATCGAGTGTGCGATGCACACACCGCGAACCGATTGATGGCGACGTATGCGACGGACTACGACACGTTCGGGTTTGCGCGCCGCGAGTGGCCACCAACGGTCGAGCCGTTGTTCCTGGGCGAGATGGAGTCGCGGCTCTTGGCGAACTACCGCAACGTGTTCGAGCGATCGATCAGCGTCGCGCAGGAGTCGCAACGCCGTGTCGGCGCACGATACGGTTTCGGGCAAATGACCCGAGGGTTGAAGCGAGCACTACGAGGCGAACACGGCCCGCGCGACCCGCGCGAGGTGCAGCCATGACGAGCGGCATCGGCGCGGCCGGGGCGACAAACGGCGTGGCACGCATCGGCATCGTGACCGTAAGCGACCGCGCCTCAGCCGGTGTGTATGAAGACAAGGGCGGCCCCGCCATTCGCGAGTTTCTCACGGAGCACCTCACCTGTCAGTGGCAGCCCGTCGCGAGAGTCATCAACGACGACGTGCAGACGATTGCCCGCACCTTGCGCGACCTTGCCGATCTCGAGCACTGCAGCCTCATCGTGACGACCGGCGGCACCGGCCCAGCCAAACGCGACGTCACCCCCGAAGCAACAGAGATGGTGTGCGAGAAGATGATGCCTGGCTTCGGCGAACTCATGCGTGCGGTGTCGTTGAAGGTGGTGCCGACGGCGATTTTGTCGCGCCAGACCGCCGGCATTCGCGGCTCGTCGCTGATCGTCAATTTGCCGGGTAAGCCCTCGTCAATTGCCGACTGCCTCACTGCTGTGTTGCCGGCGATTCCGTACTGCGTGGACTTGATTGGTGGCGCACGACTCGAAGTGGGCGGCGGGCTCGCCGCGTTTCGCCCGAAAGGCGCCTAGCGCCTCAGAGGCATCAGTCGCGTAGCGCCGTTAGAGCTTGGTGGGGTTCGGCGCGTCGCCGTAGACGACCTTCGGGTCAAACACCTTCTCGGCGATGGTGAAGTCGAGGTCAAGCGGCTCATCACTATCAGGCGAGATCGGCACGCTTCGATAAAAGCAGGAGCGATACCCGACGTGGCAACTTGCGCCACCCTGCACGTCGACGCGCAGCCACACTGCGTCTTGGTCATCGTCGATGAGAATCTCCCGCACCTTCTGCACCAACCCGCTCGTCGCACCCTTGTGCCAGAGCTGCTTGCGACTGCGGCTGTAGTACACCGCTTCGCCGAGTTTGATGGTCTTGGCGAATGCCTCTGCGTTCATGTTGGCGACCATCAGCACTTCGCCGGAGTCGTAGTCGGTGGTCACCACCGGAATGAGGCCGTTGTCGTCAAACTTTGGCGCGAGCACACGGCCCTCTTCGACCTGCTCCACGCTGGTGCGAGCGGCGTACCACGGATGCTGCGAGGTGTTCACCCCGTGAAGGCTACGAGCCGAGTTTGACCCAGCCGCCGACGAGACCGCTCATGAAGCCGCCGTCCACTTGTACATCAGTTGCATTGAGCCACTGCAAGACAGGGTCTGAGACAAAGAGCAGCACTCGGGCGATGTCGTCGACTGTCGCATCACGCCCCGTTTCGCGCGTCACGAGGTCGAGCACCGCGCCAATCGACTCGCGGAAGTCTTTGAGAATCGGCGTGCGCACCGGCCCAGGGCTCACCGAGTTGACCCGAACGCCGTGCTCGCGCAGATACCGACCGTGTTGTTTGGTGAGAACGACGACACATTCCTTGGAGAAGTCGTAGGCACGTTTGCCGTCCATCGGGTGGTCGCGCACCCACGCGACGCCGGTTTCATAGTCGGGAGTCGCAAGCAAACGCTGCACTTCTTCGAGGTGGGCCTGCCATTGGGCGCCAGCGATGGAAGCGACGTTGGTGACGGCTCCCCCGCTGCGCATGCGACCGACGAGCAATTCCGTGAGCATTCGCAGCCCGAGCACGTTGACGCGCATAGTGACCTCAGGGTCGGCGGTGCCCGGCACGCCGGCAATGTTGAGCAAGACGTCGATGTCACCGTCGATTGCCTTGGCCGCTTCCGCAATGGTGTTGGGATCGGTCATATCGACACGCAAGAACTGGGCGACCTTCAAGTCGACGGGGTTGCGGTCAAGGGCAATGACATGCGCGCCGGCCTCGAGCAACAACTCCGTGGTGCGGTGCCCGATGCCGGATGCCGCACCGGTAACGACGACCCGCTTGCCAGAAAAACCGAAGTGCGGGGTGCGCGGCACCGTGCCACCGACGGGCGAGTTGGCAGCAGACGAGGCGGCAGTGCTCAGTGGGTTTCTCCGCGACGATACGGAACACCTGCCATCGCTGGCGGACGCAGACGCTGGCTGGCAGTTGCGAGCACGACGAGTGTCGCAAAATAAGGCAGCGACTGCGTGAGCGACTCCGGCACGTCTTCGATGGTGAAGTACGCGTACGCAGCGATGACGGCGATGAACGCAGTGACGATGCCGCGGGTGGTCTTGCGATTGACTACGGCGAGCACCACGAGTAGCACGGCGGCGAGTGCAACGAAGAGGAAGAGTGTGGAGATCGCGTCGCTGGCGACGAGCTTCACGCCTTCGGCGTAACCAAAGAGCGACGCGCCACCGAGCACACCGAGCGGTCGCCAGTTACCGAAGATCATGGTGGCGAGACCGATGTAGCCGCGACCTGCGGTCTGACCCTGCCGGTAGTACGACGATGCGACAATCGAGAGAACTCCACCCGCGTAGCCGGCGAGACCGCCGCTCACCAGCAAGCCGATGTAACGCAGACGAATGACGTTGACACCGAGCGTCTCGGCGGCGACTGGCGACTCACCCGACGAACGAAGTCGCAGACCCACGCGCGTGCGCCAGAGAATCCAGAACGACAGTGGCACGAACGCCACGCCGATGGCGGTGCCCCATGACAAGTTGTGGGTGAGGCCGTAGAGCACACCTGCCACATCTCCGATGAAGAACCATCCGCGGTCTTCGAACCACAGCAAGATGTTCGGCGACTTCCAGCCGAAGAGTTCTCCGCCAGACAAAATCGGGATGTTGAAACGCGGGATTGCCGACGTTTGGGGCGGTGACTGGCTGACGCCACCACCCTGCTGACCGACGAAAACGAGGTCGCTCAGGTAGCGCACTCCGAAGAATGCGAGCAGGTTGAGCACGACACCGGAGATGATTTGGTCGACGTTGAATCGCACCGTAGCGACTGCGTGAATGAGACCACCGATCATGCCACCGATGACCGCGAATACCAGGCCGACCCAGGGGCCGTATTGCCAGGCTCCCCAGCCGCCGAACCATGTTCCAAGAATCATCATGCCTTCGATGCCGATGTTCAGCACTCCGCACCGCTCCGCCCACAGACCCGCCAGACCAGCGAGCAAGATCGGAATTGACAGTCTCAGCGATGCGCCGATGGTGTCGCTCGAGGTGAGCGAGTCTTCGCCCGACCAGATGCGCACGATCGACATAATCAAGAACGGCACCGCGACGTAGACGAGCAGGCGCGTGCGTCGGGAGAGGTTCATACGGCTACCTTGCCAGATCGCAGAGCTGCGGCAGTGAGTTCGGCGGTGCGACGGTTCATGTAGCGAGACGTCGCCTCATTCACGATCACGACCGTGATGACGACGACTGCCTGGATGACCTTCACGATGGAGTTCGGGATGCCCGACAACTGCAGCACCGCCGAGGTGGAGTCGGTGAAGCCGAACAACATCGCAGCGATGACGATGCCGACCGGGTTGTTGCGGCCGAGCAGCGCGACGGCGATGCCAGCAAAGCCGAATTGCGTGGGCGTTGCCTGCGGGCCGTACGCATACTCTTCGCCGAGCACGCTCTGCATTGCCACTAGACCAGCGACCGCACCCGACAGCAACATCGAAACGATGATCATGCGATTGGCAGCGATACCCGCTGTTTGCGCCGCGGTGGAGTTGAGCCCGCTCGAGCGCAGACGGAAGCCGAACTTGCTGCGGAAGACAAGCAGCCAGTAGCAGAACACGACGAAGAGCGCGATGAGCCACATGCCGTTGAGACGCCCGTCGACGATGTCGGGGATGCGACCTGACGGGGCAATCTCCGTAGTGGTGACGCGCAGTCCCCCGTCGGAGTCGTCGCGCATGTAGTTGTCGAACAACCATTGCATGACCGACAACGAGATGAAGTTGAGCATGATCGTAGAAATCACTTCGTTGATGCCGCGGGTGATCTTGAGCAGCGCCGCGATGCTCGCCCAGAAGGCACCTGCGGCGCAGGCAATGAGCAGCACCACCACGACGTGCACCACCGGCGGTGCAGAGATGTGGGTTGCCGACTCCGCAGCAATGAGCGCTGCAAAGAGATACTGGCCTTCAACGCCGATGTTGAAGAGATTCATCTTGAACCCGATTGCCACAGCACAAGCACTGAGGATCAGCGGGGTGCTGCGCTTCAACATCTCCAGCAATTTCGTGCCGGTCGCACCAGTTTCGAGGATTGTGCGATATGCGGCGATCGGGTCTTTGCCGGTGACGAGCAAGACCACACCACAAATGAGCAGAGCGATGACGATTGCAACGAGCGAACTAAGGAGAATCACCACCGAGCGTGGCAAGGCGTCGATGAGGCTGCGTCGTTTGGCCGTCATGACTGCACCCTGACTGATGTCGCCGTGTTCGTCATGCTCCGACCTTCGCGCCAGTCATATAACTGCCGAGCAGTTCGGGTGTCGCGTCGCGCGGCAGGAGCTCGGCAACAACCGACCCTTCAAACATCACGATGACACGGTCGGAAAGCCCGAGTAGTTCTTCAAGATCGGCCGAAACGAGCAGCACGGCCATGCCAGTGTCGCGCGCACTGCGGATTTCTTTCCACACGGCAGCTTGCGCGCCAACGTCGATGCCACGCGTCGGATGCGCGGCCAGCAACACCGACGGCTGCATGGACATGGTGCGGCCGACGACGAGTTTCTGCTGGTTACCGCCGGACAACGCAAAGGCCGGCACTTCTTCGTTGGGCGTGAGCACGCCAAATCGCTTGATGATGTCGCGGCAGGCGTTGCGTGCAGCGCGCACATTGATGAAGCCGAACTTGGTGAACTTCTCTTCTTGGCCGAGAAGGTTGTTCTCCCACAACGACGTGGAGAGCATGAGCCCTTCGCGTTGGCGGTCGAACGGCACATAGGAGAGGCCCGCATCCATGCGCTCGCGCACCGACGCATGCGAGATGTCTTTGCCGTCGATGGCTACGGTGCCAGTGCTTGCTTCACGACCGAGCAACGCGGCACACAATTCGAATTGCCCATTGCCTTCGACGCCAGCGATACCGAGAATCTCGCCAGAGCGGATGTTGAATGACACGTCACGTACCGAGTCACGCCGGCCGGCGTGCTTCACGGAGAGAGTCTTTACTTCAAGGCGCACTTTGTCGCCCACGTGCGTGGTGCGCGGCTCCGGAGAGGGCAGGTCGGATCCGACCATCATCTCAGCAAGCTTGCGGCGCGTGACTTCGGCCGGAGTGACCGTGCCAACGGTGGTGCCCTGGCGAATCACCGTGATGCGGTTGCTCACCGCGAGCACTTCGTCGAGCTTGTGACTGATGAAAAGCACCGTCGTGCCTTGGGCGACTAGACGACGCAAATTGTCGAACAATTCGTTCACTTCTTGCGGCACGAGCACTGCGGTGGGCTCGTCGAGAATGAGAGTCTTTGCTCCGCGATACAAGACTTTCAAGATTTCGACACGCTGTCGCTGACCGACTCCGAGCTCGGCGACCGGTGAGTTGACATCGAGTTCGACTCCGAGCGACTGTGCGAGTTCGCTCACTCGGCGCGCTGCCTCTCGCCCGTTGATAACCCCGCCCTTACTGGGCTCGGCACCGAGAATGATGTTCTCCAGCACCGTCAAGTTGTCGGCGAGCATGAAGTGCTGGTGCACCATACCGATGCCAGCTGCGATCGCGTCGCTCGGCGACTTGAAGGTGACGACCTTGCCGTTCACGGCAATAGTGCCGGCGTCGGGTTGATGCAGACCATAGAGCGTCTTCATCAGGGTTGATTTACCGGCGCCGTTCTCGCCGACGATGGCGTGAATGGTGCCGCGCTCGACGCGCATCGAGATATCGCGGTTGGCGATGACGCCAGGGAAACCCTTGCTGATATTCGTCAGCTCGACAGCCGCTTCAGGCATCGCCAAATACTGCCACACCTCGACGCTTGCGGCACCCGTCAGGTGGCGACTCGGTAGGTGTGTCGCGGAGATATCGCGCGACCTGCGGATCACGTGATGCAGTCGCAAAAGAAAGGGACCCGGGCTTTCGCCCGAGTCCCTTCTTGCCGTCACACGACTCGCGTCGCGTGAACAGTTGCGTTATTGCTTAGGGCTTGGTCGGAACGACGATTTCGCCGCTGATGACCTTGGCCTTCAACGCTTCAAGCTGATCGACTACGTCATCGAGGTATCCACCCGATGTCGCGTAGCCCACGCCGTCAGTGCTGAGGTCGAAAGTCTTGAAGCCGCCCGAGAGGTCGCCTTCCTTGACAGCCTTCGCAGTGAGGAACACCGCATTGTCGACGCGCTTCAGCATCGAGGTGAGGCGGTGAGCCTTCTGCTCGTCGGTGTCGACGAAGTACTCGTCTGAGTCGACGCCGATTGCCCACTTGCCTTCGCCTGCTTCGACTGCGGCTTCGATCGTGCCACGGCCCGAGCCACCGGCTGCGGTGTAGACGATGTCAGCGCCGTCTTTGTACCAGGCGAGCGCGATTTCCTTCGCCTTGTCAGGCGAGCCCCACGCGGCGTTGTCGCCGGCAGCACCGAGGTACTGCGACTTCACGACGATGTCGGGGTTGATGGCCTTCGCGCCTGCGATGTAGCCGGCCTCGAACTTCTTGATGAGGTCGATTTCCTGACCACCGATGAAACCGATGGTGCCAGTCGAGCTCTTCAACGCGGCAGCCGCACCGACGAGGAACGAACCCTCATGCTCGGCGAAGGTGAGCGTCTTGACGTTCGGGAGGTCGAGGTAACCGTCGACCCAGCCGTACACCGTGTTCGGGTTGGCGGCAGCGATCTCTTCGATCACACCACCGAAGGCGAAACCAACCACGATGACCGGGTTGTTGCCAGCGCCCGAGAGTGCCTCGAGGTTCGGCTTGCGGTCGTCGTCAGTAGTTGCTTCGAGTTCCTGCACCGTGTAGCAGAGCTCAGTGGCTGCCTGATCGGCGCCACGGGCTGCGGAATCGTTGAAGGTGCCGTCACCACGGCCGCCAGTGTCGAAGGCCAAACCGAGCTTGAGCTCAGAGCCTGCGCACGGGTCGGTTGCTTCCTCGGCCGCAGCCTCGGTCTCTTCGGTGACTTCTTCAGTTGCTGCTTCGTCATCGCTGCCGCACGCGCTGGCGATCAGCGCAAACGCAGCGAGAGCGAGCGCAGCGGACTTGAGTCCCTTGTGCTTTCTCATTGTGTTGATATCTCCCTCTCGTGCGACGGGTGCCGCACGTGTTTGATGATGGGCGAAAGCATAGCCCAACGGGGTTATGCGGAGGCTTTACGAAGCGTCAAGCAGCGGGCGTCACCAGGACTCAATGTTCTGGCGTCACCACGTGTCGATCATCGGGCGTTTCTTGCCTGTTCGAGGTGCCGGCGGCGCGCAAGCCCGCAACGTGGCCGCAATTCGCGACGGGGTATCTGCGGGGTCGATGACGTCATCGATTTCGATATGCATGGCCATGTTGAGTGCGGCGCCCTGTTCATATGCGGCGGCGATGAGTCGTTCTTCGAGTGCAGCACGACTCGCATCGTCGGGCGCAGCATCGAGCTCTTTTCGATAGCCGAGGCGCACCGCACCCTCGAGCCCCATGCCGCCGAACTCCCCCGTCGGCCACGCGACCGTGGTGGTCGCAGCGTGAAAGCTGCCGGCCGCCATCGCCTGTGCGCCGAGACCATACCCCTTGCGCACCACGACGGTGATCCATGGCACGGTAATGCTGGCGGCCGTGACGAACAGTCGCGCGAAGTGCCGAACTTGCGCAGTGGTTTCTGCCTCGGGGCCCACCATGAACCCGGGCGTGTCGCACAACGAGATGATGGGCAGGTCAAACGCATCGCAGAGCTGAATAAACCGTGCGAACTTGTCGGCAGCAGTTGCATCGATAGCGCCGCCGAGGTGCGCCGGAACGTTGGCGATGATGCCGACGCTTCGACCGTCGATGCGCGCAAGCGCGGTGACTGCACCTTGCGCGAAGTCACGACGCAGCTCGAGGAGTGAGTCGTCGTCGACGAGCGCGTGCACGACGTCGCGCATGTCGTACACACGGGTGCGCTGGGCGGGAATGATGTCGCGCAGTTGCGTGCGCTGCGAAGGTTTCTGTGCGTGCGGCGCGTCAATAACCGAACCAGTGGCCGAGCCTGCCGGCGCGGCACCGACGAGTGCCAGGTATCGCTTGGCGATGGTCGTTGCTTCAGCTTCGTCGGCCACCACTACATCGACGACACCGTTTGCGCGTTGCGTGCCGATTGGGCCGATGTCAGTTGGCGCGACCTTGCCGAGCCCGCCACCTTCGATCATTGCTGGCCCCGCCATCCCGATGTTCGAGTTCTGTGTGGCGATGATGACGTCGCAACACCCGAGCAGCGCGGCGTTGCCCGCAAAGCAATAGCCAGATGCGATACCGACGAGCGGCACAAGACCCGAGAGTCGGGCAAACGACGCAAACGATCGCACGTCGAGCCCGGCGACTCCGGGCGCGTCAACATCGCCCGGGCGACCGCCACCACCTTCTGCATACAACACCACGGGCAGGCGCTCGCGTTCGATGACTTCGAGAATGCGATCGGTCTTGCGATGGTTGACAAACCCTTGCGTGCCAGCGAGCACGGTGTAGTCGTATGCGAGCACCGCGCAGCGCCGGCCATCGACGAGACCGATGCCCGTAACGAGGCCATCTGCAGGCGTGTTGTCAATGAGGTCTTCCACCGAGCGACGCTTGCGTTGCGCGGCGACGGCAAACCCGCCGTACTCCACGAACGTGCCTTCATCGAACAAGTCGGCGATGTTCTCGCGCACGGTGCGCTGACCACGCTCGTGGCGTTTCGTCGCGGCTGCGGGTCGTGCGGCGTCGTCGAGTTTGGCGCGACGCTCTTCAAGTTCAGCAAGTTTCGGTGAAACTTCAGAGCTCGCTTCTCGTGCTTCAAGCAGCACGGTGCCTTCGCTGACTTTCTCGCCGATAACCATCGACACTGAGGTGATCGTCATGTCGTAGTCGGCGACGACTGGGTGCTCCATCTTCATCGACTCGATGACGCACAACTCCGTGCCCGAACGTACGACTTGCCCGACCGTCACGTGCACCTGCACGACGGTGCCGACGAGGGGCGAGGTGATACGCATCACGTGGGCCAGGTAGGGATCGAACCTACGACCAAGGGATTATGAGTCCCCTGCTCTGACCACTGAGCTACTGGCCCCGGTGGAAGTGGTGGCTCCGGGGGTGGGGCTCGAACCCACGGCCGACGGATTAACAGTCCGTTGCTCTGCCAACTGAGCTACCCCGGAAAGGCTCACTCAGGCTACTTGCCTTGCACCCCGCGCTGGTCGCGACCGCTCCGGAACGCCCGCCGTGTGGGCTTACTCGTCTTCGACGAACGAACGGAGGCCGCTTTCGTTGTTCGGATGGCGCATGCGCGCCAGCGTCTTCTGCTCAATCTGGCGCACACGCTCGCGCGTGATGCCCTCGCGCTCGGCGACCTCTTCAAGCGTGTGCTGCTTGCCGATGAATTCGCCGAGCCCGAAACGCATCGACATGATACGCCGCTCGCGCTCGGGCAGGCTGTCGAGCGACTTCTCTACTTGATTTATCAATTCACGCTGCACGGTTTCGTTGAGTGGGTCGGCTGCATCGGGACTGGCGAGCGTGTCGCCGACGGTGAGATCATCAATGTCGGCACCCACCGGCGCGTCGAGGCTCGCCGTCGACAGCGTCAACTGCTGGATCTCGAATAGTTTCTCCACCGAAATGTCGCAACGGGCAGCGACTTCTTCAGGCGTTGGGTCGCGCTTCAGTTCGGCGGTGAGCTCACGCTCGGAGCGTTGCACTCGATTGACGATCTCCATCATGTGACCGGGGATGCGAATGTTGCGACCTTGGTCGGCCATCGCACGTGTCATCGATTGGCGAATCCACCACGTGGCATACGTGGAGAACTTGAAGCCCTTCTCGTAGTCGTACTTGTCGACCGCGTGCATGAGGCCGATGTTGCCCTCCTGGATGAGGTCAGAAAGGTGCAGTTCCTTGCGGTCGTAACGGCGCGCGATGGAGACGACCAAGCGCAGGTTGGCGTTCACCATGCGCTCTTTGGCTTTCTCCCCCGCCTTCACTGCTTCTTTCATGTCGCGCCGATCGCCTGCCGAGAGCTTGGCGTCTTTATTGGCGAGGCGCTCGGCTGCGCGCTGGCCGTCTTTGACCGCTTTGCCGAGCACGCGTTCGTCGGCCGCAGTAAGTAGTGGGTACTTGCCAATCTCGTTGAGATACTGGCGCACCGTGTCTGGCGTGTCACCGCCGGTGATTCGTGGGCTTGCCACTAGAGGGTCACGCCTCGACGGCTGAAGATACGTCGTACAACCATGCAAGTAGATCCGATACGTCTGATTCTGCCACATCTCGATCACCCAAACGTTCCACCTGTTGGCGGATGTTCCGGTCGCGCGTGATGACTTCGGGTGAGGTGTTCGTCACGCGACGCGCAAGTTCGCGGCGCACAGCGGCACGCAAGAGGTTGAGACCTTCTTTGCGTGGATCACCTTCGACGGTGGCCACGAGCACACGACTGAGCAGTTCTTGTGCGTCGGGGTCGAGATCAGCTTCGGCACGCTTGAAGTCGTTGCGGTGCGCCATCATCGCGCGAAACACGCGGCGGTGCGACTCGTCGGCGAAGACTTCTTCCGAGACGATGCCGGTGACGGCGTCGAAATCGTTGACCATGAGGGCCAAGATGACGAATTCGGCGTTCTCTCTCGGGCCCGACTGCATGGGTGCGGATGTCTCAACCCGAGCCATTCGGCGGTCAAGCCCCTTGTCGACACGGCGGATGACGTCGGCTTTTTCTTCGATGCCGAGCGTCTCGGCGAGTGCGGATGCGTAGTCGCGACGCACGAACTCGCTCGGGTGCTCATTGATGATTGCGAGAGCTCGGGCGAGTGCCCGCTCTTTCGACTCGGGAGTGTCGATCTTCTGGCTTTCGAGCGAGCGTCGCACTCGGAACGCCAGAAACTCTTCCGCATTGTTCACCGAATCGAGCAGGCCTTGCGGATCGCTGCCAGCCAAGTCGCCCGGGTCTTTGCCGCCGCTCAAGCGGGCAACTTTCACCTGCACTGCCAGCTTCTTTTCCCATTCATAAAAGCGTTCTGCGGCACCCTGACCGGCTGCGTCGGCATCGAACGCCAGCACCACTCTGTTCGCGAAGCGCTTGATGAGCCGCACGTGGTCTTCGGTCAGCGCGGTGCCGCATGTTGCAACTGCGCGAGTGAAGCCGATGCGATGAAAGCCAATCACGTCGGTGTAGCCCTCACAGACCACGATTTCGTCTGCCTTCACCACGTCGGACTTCGCCCAGTTGAGGCCATAGAGCGTCTTTGACTTTGCGTAGATCTTCGACTCGGCAGAGTTCTTGTATTTCGCCGGGTCGCTACTGCCTGGCAGCACTCGCCCACCGAACGCCACAGGTTCTCCCGACTCTTTGAAAATGGGGAACATCACTCGCGCACGAAACGAATCTTGCTGCCGACCTCGGCTGTTGGTGAACGCAAGACCGCAGTCGCGCATCATCTCCGCCGACGCACCGAGCGCCTTGCTGAGCGCATCCCAGTCGTCGGGAGCCCAACCGAGACGAAACTGTCGTGCGACGTCGCCACTCAATCCGCGCGCGCGCAGATAGTCACGAGCTGCTTTCGCGTCCGGCGCGGTCAGCAGCCGCTGGTGATACCACTCCACAGCGCGCTCCATGACCTCGAGCAGTTCTTTGTTGCGCTGGCGGTCGCGCGATGGGCCGCCCTGGGTGTAGTTGAGGGTGACGCCAACCTTTGCCGCGAGGTGCTCGACTGCGCCGACGAAGTCGACTCGCTCGACTTCTTGCACGAACTTAAAGACGTCGCCCGACGCTCCGCAGCCGAAGCACTTGTACCGACCGGTTTCGTCACGCACGTTGAACGATGGCGTCTTCTCGCCGTGAAACGGGCAGAGACCCTGGAAGTTGCGGCCTGCGCGCTTCAGCGTGACGTAGTTGCCGATAACCGCAGAAATCGGCTGTGCCGCGCGCACACGCTCGATGTCGTCTTCGGCGATGGCCACGCGCGAGAGGCTAGTTCGGGGTGTGCGGCGTCAGGTCGGCGACCGATCGCCCCCGACGCGACGGTTAGCTCGCACCGATGCGAGCACTCCAACGAGCAGGCAAGCGACGATCACGCCGAGCGACGCAAGCGTCGGGATGTGGATCTCTCTCCACGCCAGCGTCATCTTTGCGCCGACAAAGATGAGCAGCACGGAGATGGTCTGCGGCATATAGACGAATCGTTCGCGCATGTCGGCGAGCAAGAAAAACAACGCCCGCAAACCAAGAATCGCCCACGCATTCGAGGCAAACACGACGAATTGCTCGCGGCTCACGGCGAGCACCGCGGGCACGGAGTCGACCGCGAAGATCACGTCGGAGACCTCAATCACCACAAGTACCGCGAGCAGTGGTGTCGCGAAACGCTTGCCGTCAACTCTGGTGAACATCTTCTGGCCGTCGTAGTGGTCGACCGACGGCACGACACGTCGGAACAGTCGCATCGTCGCTGTGTCGCTCGGGTCGGTGTCTTCGTCTTCACCACGCAAGATCTTCCAGCCGGTATAGATGAGGAAGATCCCAAACAGAAGCAGCAGCACGGTGAACCGGTTGATCACTGCAGTGCCGACGATGATGAAGATGAATCGCAGAACGAGTGCCCCGAAGATTCCCCAGAAGAGCGTGCGGTGTTGGTACTGGCGCGGCACCTTGAAGTGCGAGAAAATGATCGCCCAGACGAACACGTTGTCGACGGACAGGCTTTTCTCAATGAGATAGGCGCTCAGGTATTCGACTGCCGCGCCGCTCCCCTCGCCTTGGCCGACGAACATCGCGTAGAACACGCCGGTGACGGCAAGACCAAGACCCACCCAGACGGCACTCTCGATCGCAGCCTCGCGCAGTTGCACGACGTGCGCCTTGCGATGGAAGACGAGCAGGTCGACCAGCAGCGCGACGGCAATCACGCCGATGAGTGCAGGCCATGCCCATGCAGGCACGGAGAGGTCGACGAAGTCGCCGCCACTAGGCGTCGCTGAGATCACAAGAGGGTTGACCGCCGAAAACACATCAGCGATCACTTAGAGGAAACTACTTTGTTTCGCTCTTTGAACCGCCGATGATGGCTTGCGCTGCCGCGAGTCGAGCAATGGGGATTCGATATGGCGAGCAGCTCACGTAGTCGAGACCCGCTCGATAGAAAAGGCCAATCGACTCCGGGTCACCGCCGTGCTCACCGCAGACGCCGAGCTTCAACTTGCGCTTCACTTTGCGGCCGCGCTTGGCGGCGATCTCGACGAGTTCGCCGACACCGGTCTGGTCAATGGTCTCGAACGGGTTGCGCTTCAGCAGGCCGGCTTCGAGGTACGCCGGCATCATGCGGCTCTCGACGTCGTCGCGACTGAAGCCGAACGTCATCTGCGTGAGGTCATTGGTGCCGAAACTGAAGAAGTCTGCGTGTGCCGCCAATTCATCGGCGCGAATCGCTGCACGCGGCGTTTCGATCATCGTGCCGATGGTGACCTGCGGACGCTTGGCTTTCTTACCCGATGGCGCCGTGCGCGGACGTGTCGCGAAGTCAGCGAGCACGCCTTCCACCCAGCCGCGAGCGAGCGCGAGCTCGTCGTCGGTAACGGTGAGCGGAATCATCACTTCAACGATTGGCTCGTAGCCCTCGGCTGCCACCTGGTCGGCGGCTTCCATGAGAGCACGCACTTGCATGGCGTAGAGACCCGGCTTGATGACGCCGAGTCGCACACCACGTGTGCCGAGCATCGGGTTGACTTCGGCCCATGCGTGTGCCGCCTTGAGCAGCTGCGTCTCCTCTGACGTCAAGCCACCGGTGGCGGCTTTGATCTCGAGTTCGTCGACGCGCGGGAGGAACTCGTGCAGCGGCGGGTCGAGCAGACGCACGGTGACCGGCAAGCCGCTCATCGCGCGCAGGATGGACGCGAAGTCTTCTTTCTGCACGGCGCGAAGTTCTTCGAGCGCTGCAGTCTCTTCGGCTGCCGTGCTGGCGAGGATCATTCGACGCACGACCGGCAGGCGGTCAGGCGCCAAGAACATGTGCTCGGTACGGCAGAGACCGATGCCCTCGGCGCCGAAGTCGCGTGCCACCTTGGAGTCGTCGCCTGTGTCGGCGTTGGCGCGCACGTTCAATTTGCCTTTGCGGATCTCGTCGGCCCACTTGAGGATGGTGTGAAACTCGGCCGGGGGCTTTGAACCTGCGAGCGTGAGCGCACCGAGCATGATCTCACCGGTAGCGCCGTCTAGCGAAATGGTGTCGCCCTCGCGCACGACGGTGTCGCCGACGCTGAATTGATTGCCTTCGATCTTCACCGCGTCGGCACCCACCACTGCCGGGGTGCCCCAGCCGCGCGCAACCACTGCTGCGTGACTCACGAGGCCGCCGCGTGCGGTGAGAATGCCCTTGGCGACCATCATTCCGTGCACGTCTTCTGGGCTCGTCTCGTTGCGCACAAGGATGACTGGCTGACCCGACTTGGCGGCTGCCTCGGCATCATCGGCGGTGAAGTACACCTTGCCGACGGCAGCACCCGGAGATGCCGCGAGACCCTTGGCGACGGCCTTGGTCTTGTTCGCGAACTGCGGGTGCAAGACGGAGTCGAGGTGGTCAGCTGTGATGCGCATGAGCGCTTCTTTCTTGCTGATCTTCCACTTGTACTTGCCAGTGCCACCGTTTTTCACCATCTCCACCGCCATGCGCAAAGCAGCTGCGCCGGTGCGCTTGCCGACTCGCGTCTGGAGCATCCACAACTTGCCGTCTTCAATGGTGAACTCGGTGTCGCACATGTCTTTGTAGTGGCGCTCAAGTCGAGCAAAGATCTCCAGCAATTGGGCGTGCACCGCTGGGAACTGACGCTTCAGCGCGTCGAGGTCTTCGGTGTTGCGGATACCCGCGACGACGTCTTCACCCTGTGCGTTGATGAGGTAGTCACCGTACGGCTTGTTCTCACCTGTTGCCGCATTGCGCGTGAAACCGACACCGGTGCCCGACTGGTTGTTGCGGTTACCGAACACCATCGCCTGCACGTTGACTGCAGTACCGAGGTCGTGGCTAATTTTTTCGCGAACTCGGTAGGCGATTGCTCGCGCACCGTTCCACGAGCGGAAGACAGCTTCGACCGCACCGCGCAACTGCTTGGCGGGTTCTTGCGGAAACTCTTTGCCAGTCTCACGCTTGACGATCGACTTGTACTGCTCGCAGAGCTCACGCAACTTTGAAGCTGGGAGGTCGGCGTCGTTTTTGGTGCCGAGTGCAGCCTTGGCTTGTTCGAGCGGGTGCTCGAAGTGGTGCCCGTCAACGCCGAGCACGATGCGACCGAACATCGCGATGAAGCGTCGGTAGCTGTCGTAGGCGAAGCGTTCGTCGTTGGTGCTGCGGGCGAGGCCCTGCACGCTCGCGTCGTTGAGACCGAGGTTGAGGACGGTGTCCATCATTCCGGGCATCGAGAACTTGGCGCCCGAACGAACGGAGACGAGGAGCGGGTCTTTGGCGTCGCCGAGTTTGCGACCCATCTTCTTTTCGAGCGACGCGACGTGCGCGGCAATCTCTTTGTCGAGGCTCTTTGGCCAACCGCCGCGCATGTAGTCGCGGCAGGCGTCGGTGGTGACCGTGAAGCCATGTGGCACCGGCAGCTTCAGCACGGTCATCATCTCGGCGAGGTTCGCACCCTTGCCGCCGAGCAGATCTTTCATGCTCATCGGGGCCTTGCGGTGCTTGTGGTCGAAGGCGTAGATGTACGTCATAAGTTCGGACAAGCCTACGAGCGAGCGAGTTGCTCGGCGACGCCGAGATGTGCTCTTTGCACCATGACGAGTGCAAAATCGCCCGCCACGGACGTGCACTGGCCGATGACCGTGCCGTCGGTGAGTTGGTATGGCACACCCGCGGTAGCGGCGGTGGCTGCGCTGTCTGGGCTTGTCGCTGCGGCGACACTCGAGGGGCGGCGTGGCAAACGCATGAGGCGTCGAGGTGCGGTCGACCCTCGGCTGTCCATACGTTCCACGAGCTCTTGACCTGGATAACAACCCTTGGTGAACGAGACACATACATCGGTGAGACCGGTCTCGGCCGGAAGCGAGTCGGCGTCAATGTCTGTGCC
>JBMTYA010000008.1:0-22225 GCA_049454015.1 Ilumatobacteraceae bacterium
CGGCCCTGGACTCGTCTATGTGAACGAAATGATCATGGCGGCAGCCCTTGTGTATGGCAACACGCGCACTCGTTCGATGGTGACGTTCGCCCCCGACGAGACGTTTCGCAGTCTGCAGTTGTACGGCAGCGACCCGCGCATCATGGAGTCAGCCGTCGACATCCTCGGACGCGAAGACCTGGTCGATCACATCGACCTCAATTTCGGTTGCCCGGCCGCGAAGGTCACGCGAAAAGGCGGTGGTGCGGCCGTGCCACTCAAAAAGAACTTGCTGCGCGAGATCGTGACGAGCACCGTTCGCGCAGCTAGTCGGTATGGAATCCCCGTCACCTGCAAGTTCCGCATGGGGGTGACCGATGACCTGCTCACGTATCTCGACACTGGCACCATCTGTCGTGACGCTGGCGCCGTCGCCATCGCGTTGCATGCGCGCACTGCACAGCAGCACTACGCACCGAGCGCACGCTGGGAGGCGATCGCCGCACTTAAACAGCATGTGGAGGGAATCCCCGTGCTTGGCAACGGTGACATCTGGACTGCAGACGACGCAGTGCGCATGGTGCGCGAGACCGGCTGCGACGGTGTGGTCATCGGTCGTGGTTGCCTGGGCAAGCCGTGGTTGTTCCGCGACCTCATAGACGCATTCGGTGGTCGCCCGCATCGCGAAGCACCAATGCTCGGCGAAGTGCTCGATGTGATGGTCGAACACGCGGAGTCTTTGATGCACCACCACCAAGCAAACGGCCGAAACGACGAGGGGAAGGGCATCCGCGAGTTCCGCAAGCACTGCGGCTGGTATCTCACTGGGTATCCGGTTGGGTCTGAAGTTCGTCGTAGGTTCGCCGAAGTGTCGACGCTCGATGAAGTGCTCGCGCTCGCGACTTCTCTTGACCGCAGTCTGCGACTTGTCGCAGGTGGCGAACGCTTGGCGCGAGGTCACACCAACGGGCCGATCAACGTGGCGTTGCCACACGGGTATCTCGACCATCTCGACGACCTCACGGTGCCCGACGATGCAATGGTCACCACGCTGAGCGGCGGATGAGCACGCCGCGCCCGCCGCTCGTTCTTGCGTCGCGCTCGCCCAGGCGCCGCGAGATACTTGAGCGACTCGGGCTCTCGCACACAGTTGATGCGGCCAACATCGACGAGACGGCGCTTGCCGGTGAGTCACCGCGCGACCACGTGCGGCGGCTCGCGCAGGCAAAGTGTGTGACGGTCGCCGCACGTCACACGAGCGACGTCGTCGTGCTCGCTGCTGACACCACCGTCGATGTTGACGGAGAAATCCTTGGTACACCACGTGACATGGTGGAGGCGCGTGCGATGCTGCAGCGACTCTCAGGTCGTACGCACCTCGTGCACACCGCGGTGTGCATCGCGCGGGGGAGTCTCGACCCCGCGCGCGGCATCCCTGCGCCGTGCTGCGAACTCGACACTGCAGCCGTCACCATGGTGCCCATCGACCCCGACCTCCTCGAGCGCTATCTCGCCACCGGCGAATCGCTCGACAAGGCGGGGGCCTACGCCGTGCAGGGTGAGGCCGCCGCATTCGTTGCGGGCGTCAACGGTCACATCACGACAGTGATCGGTTTGCCGGTGTGGCTCGTGGAGCGTCTCCTTACCCCGCTCGGGTTGCCGCCCGCACAAGCGCACCCCTAGCATTAGCACTCGCCTTGGGAGAGTGCTAACGCTTCCGGGGTGCCAAAAACAGCCCGTCTCCCTCCGGAGACCCGCACAAAAAGGAAGAAACATGAACCTGAAGCCCCTCGATGACCGGGTAGTGGTCAAGCCGTCGGAAGCCGAGCAGACCACCGCCTCGGGTCTCGTCATCCCCGACACCGCCAAAGAAAAGCCCCAGCAGGGCACCGTGCTCGCCGTCGGCCCTGGCCGCTGGAGCGACTCGGAAGGCAAGTACTTCCCGCTTGACATCAAAGTCGGCGACACCGTGCTCTACAGCAAGTACGGCGGCACCGAGATCGCTCACAAGGGCGACGACCTCCTTATCCTCACCAGCCGCGACGTGCTCGCGATCGTCTCCAAGTAACCCCTACAAAAAGGAACCACACACATGGCCAAGTTGCTCAAATTTGACGAAGAGGCGCGTCGCGCCCTCGAAGCCGGCGTAAACAAGCTCGCCGATGCCGTCAAGGTGACGTTGGGACCCAAGGGTCGCAACGTCGTTCTCGACAAGAAGTTCGGCGCTCCGACGATCACCAACGACGGTGTGTCGATCGCCAAGGAAGTGGAGCTCGAGGATCCGTTCGAGAACATGGGTGCTCAGTTGGTGAAGGAAGTCGCCACCAAGACGAACGACGTCGCTGGTGACGGCACCACCACCGCCACGGTGCTCGCCCAGGCGATGGTCAACCACGGCATGCGCAACGTCGCAGCCGGCGCCAACCCGATGGGCTTGAAGCGCGGCATCGAGAAGGCCGTCGCTGCGGCCGTCGAGTCGCTCAAGTCGCAGTCGAAGGAAGTCGACGACAAGGGTGACATCGCCAACGTCGCCACCATCTCGGCAGCAGACGCGGCAATCGGCAAGGTCATCGCCGATGCGATCGACAAGGTCGGCAAGGACGGCGTCGTGACTGTGGAAGAGTCGAATACGTTCGGCATCGAGCTCGAGTTCACCGAAGGTATGCAGTTCGACAAGGGCTACCTGTCGCCGTACTTCGTGACCGATCAAGATCGCCAAGAAGCGGTGCTCGAGGATCCGTACATCCTCTTCCACTCGGCCAAGATCTCGACGGTGCAGTCGATGCTGCCGCTGCTCGAAGGCGTGATGAAGACGGGCAAGCCGCTTCTCATCGTCGCCGAAGACGTCGAGGGTGAAGCGCTCGCGACGCTCGTCGTCAACAAGATCCGCGGCACCTTCAACTCGACCGCCGTCAAGGCGCCGGGCTTCGGAGACCGCCGCAAGGCGATGCTGCAAGACATGGCGATCCTCACCGGTGGCCAAGTCATCAGCGAAGAAGTGGGCCTTAAGTTGGAGAACGCCGGTCTCGACCTCCTCGGTCGCGCCAAGCGCGTCATCATCGACAAGGACAACACCACCATCGTCGACGGTCACGGCGACAAGGCCGAAGTGAACGGTCGCATCAGCCAAATTAAGACCGAGATCGACAACACCGACAGCGACTGGGACCGCGAGAAGCTGCAAGAGCGCCTCGCCAAACTGGCCGGCGGCGTTGCCGTCATCAAAGTCGGCGCAGCCACCGAAGTGGAGCTGAAGGAAAAGAAGCACCGCATCGAGGACGCCGTCTCGGCGACTCGCGCGGCGATCGAGGAAGGCGTGGTCGCCGGCGGCGGCACCGCTCTCGTGCGCACGCGTCCGGCGGTGCTGAAGGTTGTCGAGTCGCTCTCGGGTGACGAAGCGACCGGCGCCCGCAGCGTCTACGACTCGCTCACTGCTCCTGCCCGCCACATCGCCGACAATGCCGGCATGGAAGGCGCGGTCGCGGTGCAGCAGGTGGAAGCCGCCAAGGGCAACACCGGTCTGAACGCCGCAACCGGCGAGATGACCGACCTCGTGAAGGCCGGCATCATCGACCCGGCGAAGGTCACGCGTGCAGCGCTGCAGAACGCAGCGTCGATCGCGGCCCTCGTCATCACCACCGAGTGCCTCGTGGCCGACAAGCCCGAGAAGGCCGGTGCCGCACCTGCTGGCGGCGGAATGCCCGGCGGCGGCATGGGGATGATGTAACGCCCTACAACTGAATCGAGTTAGCGGCCGTCTCTGACGGCGCCGAGTACGGCGTCGTGGAGGCGGCCGTTGCTCGTGATGAGCGAGTTCGATCGGTAGTCGAAGGCTCCATGTCGGTCTGAAACCCGCCCGCCCGACTCGGTGACGATGGGGTAGATGGCGGCATTGTCATACGCACCGAGACCAATCGCATCAATCGCAACATCCACGGCGCCCTCGGCGACCAACATATGCTGCCAGAAGTCGCCGTAGTTGCGCAGGCGTTTCACCTCACGCTGCAGCGACTCGAGCTGCGCCGTCTTGCCGGCTTGATGCCACGACTCCGTCACCGTGATGCTCGCGCTGGCGTCATCAAGACTCGCGACTGAACTTACCGAGAGACGAATGCCGTTTCGAAATGCGCCGGCACCCTGAGCAGCCCACCAGCGACGGCCGAGGGCTGGAGCTGAAACCACACCGACAATTGGCAACCCATTTTCCACCAGTGCAATGAGCGTCGCCCATACCGGCACGCCGCGCACGAAGTTGCTCGTGCCGTCAATCGGGTCAATCACCCACTGGCGAGCGGCCCCAGGTGGTCCGACGACTCCGTGTTCTTCGCCGTACAACGAGTATTCGGGGCGTTCAGCCCGCAGCAAGGCGCTGATTTCTGATTCAGCGGCCCGATCAATCTCCGTCACCTCGCTGGCGTCGGCCTTGTGGTCGACGTGAAACATACGTGCTTCGAATGGGGGCAGCGTGATGATGTCGGCGGCATCGGCCGCTCGCATGGCGAGCGCCAGATCGTCAGCCAGCGGAGATCCGCTCACTGAGGCTGCATGCTCATTGTGCGAGCATCTCGCGCACAGTGCGCTCGAGGCCTGCCGCGTCGAGCCCGAACTTACCCAAGATCACGTCAGGTTTGGCGTGCGGAATGAACTTGGTCGGCAAGCCAAGCACACGAATGTTCGGCGGCGAGTCAGGCCTCACTGCTGTGATCGCGTCGGCGAGCAAGAAGCCGATGCCGCCGTCACGCACGCCGTCTTCGATGGTGATGACGCGACGGTGCTGTGCTGCGTCACGAATCATCGCGTCGTCGGCCGGCACGCAACTACGCACGTCCCAGAGAGTGGCCGACACGTTCTCGCGGGCGAGCAAGGCGACGACGCTCTCTGCTGCCGCGACCATCTTGCCGACTGCGAGGATGCACAGCCCTTTGCCTGCGTCCGCCGACAACCGGCGTGCGCTCAAACCCGAACCAACGTCATGGTCTGCCACTTGTCGCGCGTTACCCTTCGGGTAGCGGATGACGACCGGGCCGGTATCGGCGAGCGAAATCGCATCACGCAACATCTGCTGAAGGTCTTGTGCACTCGAGGGAGCGAGCACGCGCATACCGGGCACCTTGGAGAGAAGCGCCATGTCGTACACGCCGTGGTGGCTCGGCCCGTCGTCGCCGGTCACCCCAGCGCGGTCAAGACAGAAGATCACCGGCAGGCGATGCAATGCGACGTCATAGACGAGCTGATCCCAGGCGCGGTTGAGGAACGTCGAGTAGATCGCGACCACGGGTCGCATGCCGCCCATGGCAAGACCAGCGGCGAACGTCACCGCGTGTTGCTCGGCGATGCCGACGTCAAAGAATCGATCGGGGAAGTGCGACTGGAACGCGATGAGGCCGGTCGGCCCCGGCATCGCCGCGGTGATGGCGACGATGCGCTCGTCAGTCTGAGCTTCTTTGATGAGTGCGTCGGCGAATGCCTGCGTGTATCCCGTCGGCACCGACTTGGGCGGGCCACTCACGGGGTCAAAGACCGGGGCATCGTGGAGATGTTTCTCGTCGTCGTCTTCTGCAGGCGGATAACCGCGACCCTTCTGGGTGATTACGTGAACGACGATCGGGCCTTCCTCTGATCGCGTGGCGGCTGCAGTGAGCGCGTGCTCGAGCTCGGCGATGTCGTGGCCGTCGACCGGGCCGACATAACGCACACCGAGTGCTTCAAAGAACGCGGTTGGTTGCAAGTATTCGCGAATGCCGGCTTTGATGGCCTCGAGTCCGCGTTCTGCTTGTGGCCCGACGTATGGCAACTCGTACAGCCACTGTTCGAGCCGGCGCTGGCGTCGCACGTATACCGGGTTGAGGCGCACGTTGGTGAAGGCGCGTGCGAGCCGCGACGTGAAGCGGTCTCGCGGTCGCGGGTGCTCGGTCGGCTCCTCGAGCGGGTTTGGTGCAGCGACGAGGTTGGAGACCGTCGGTGCGTACGAGCGACCGTTGTCGTTCAGCACGATGATGACTCGCGACTTGGAGTGCCCGAGATTGTTCAGGGCTTCGTACGCCATGCCTCCGGTGAGTGACCCGTCGCCGATGACGGCAACAACGTGGCGGCGATTGGCGAGGTGGCCCTTATCGCGTGCAACTGCCATGCCGTGGGCGTAGGAAAGCACGGTCGAGGCGTGACTGTTCTCGATGAAGTCGTGGATACTTTCTTCGCGGCTGGGGTAACCAGAGAGTCCGCCGGCTTGCCGCAGTTGGGAGAAGCCGCCCTTTCGACCAGTGACGATCTTGTGCACGTAGGCCTGGTGGCCAGTGTCCCAGAGGATGGCATCCTGTGGTGATTCAAACACGCGGTGCAACGCCAGGGTGAGTTCCACCGCACCGAGATTGGAGCCAAGATGGCCGCCGGTTTCTGCCACGGCCGCCACGATGAAGTCGCGGATCTCACTCGCCACCTCTTCAAGCTGTGCAGTAGTGAGACCGCGCAAATCGCTCGGTTGGCGAATATCCGCAAGCCCCATGGCGCAGAGAACGCTAGCCGTGGCGGGAGACGAGACGCCCTTGGTTCCAGGCGTGAATTCTGGCGCCAATCCAGTAACCGCCGGCGAAAACGAGCAGACCACCGACTCCGTCAATCCAAAAGTGGTTGCCAGTCACGATGATGCACACCAGGGTGACGGCGGGGTACAGAAGTAAAGACGTTCGCAACCAGCGCCGACGCGCGAGCGGATACATCGCAAACACGCACCACGTCGACCAACCGATGTGCAGCGAGGGCATCGCTGCATATTGGTTGGAAAGCGAACGGCCGGCACCGCGATCGAACGCCCACGGACCGCCGAATTCCTTGATGGTGTCGACGTAGCCGAAGTTCTCGGCCTCGTTGTAGTTGCGCAACTCGTGCTCGATGCATGCACCACCGTATCCCGCCGGTGGGCACGGCGTATCGAGCAGACGCGGGGGCATCAACGGGAAGAACGCGAACCCGATAATCGCGAGTGCAGTCATCGCGGCAAGGCAGTTTCTCCAAAGGCCGAACACATCCGGCCGCTTCACGAACAGGGCAATGAATACTGCGAGCGTCACGAAAAAGTGTGCAGTGCCGTACCAAACATTGAAAAACTTGATCACGTTCTCGTACGGGAGAAACCAGTCTTGGATCGTTTCTTCGTGGTACGAGCCGAGCGCGCGCTCGACACGTATGACTCGCACTGCATTGATGAAAGCTTCGACCGGAACCTGCGAACCAGAGACGAGCGCGGAGCCGAACAAGTTACGCACTAACGAGTACACGCCGTAGAAGACGACGACGATAAGTGCTTCTTTCCACCAGAGCGTACGATGTTCGCGTGTCGCGCGCTCGTGCGTCACGCGACGAGGCTACCGACGTTCGCTGCATCGGTAGGCTCGTCGCATGTCATCAGACGCAAACCTCCTCGTTGCCCCCGATGTCTTGTCGCGAGTGCTTGCTCGTGGTCGTTCGACTGGTGCTGATTTCTCCGAAGTCTTCGTCGAGGACAAACGTTCGACGTCAGCGAGTCTTGACGATGGCAAGGTGGAGCAGGTATCGAGCGGTCGTGATCGTGGCGCTGGCATCCGAGTCATTAAAGGTGACACCACAGGCTTTGCGCACACGAGTGACTTAAGCGAAAAAGGTCTGCTTGCGGCCGCAGAAGCAGCGGCGGCCGCAGCTTCGCGGGGCGGTGGCGGAGTCAACACCGTCGCTCTCGGTTCGGTCGTGCGCCACCCGGTCAACACCGTGCAGAAGTGGCCAGACGAGATAGCCAAGCGTGACAAGGTGGCGTTGCTGCAGCGTGTCAATGTTGCTGCTCGTGGCGTGCACAAGGCAATCGTCCAGGTCTCGGCCGGTTACGGCGATTCGCGCAAGCGAATTGTCATCGCCAATAGCGACGGCGTGCTGGCCGCCGACGAGCAAGTACGCACGCTGATGCGCATCAGCGTGGTGGCGAGCGGTGATGGAGGCATGCAGACAGGCTTCCAGTCGTTGGGTCACACCATCGGATTCGAAGTGTTCGACGAGAACGATGTCGAAGAACTCGCGATTTCGGCCGCCAAACAGGCGGTCACGAAGTTGAGCGCGAGGCCCGCACCGTCGGGTTCGATGCCCGTCGTCATCAAGCACGGCTCGGGTGGTGTGCTCTTTCACGAAGCGTGCGGCCACGGCCTCGAGGCCGACATCGTCAGCAAGGGTGCGAGTGTCTACAAAGACAAGCGCGGTGAACTTGTGGCATCCCCGCTCGTCACCCTCATCGACGACGGCACGATGACCGCAGAGTGGGGCGCCATCGGCATCGATGACGAAGGGCACCCGTCACAGCGCAATGTGCTCATCCAAGACGGCGTGCTCACTGACTACATGTGGGACTACTTGCGGTCGAAGAAAGAGGGTCGTCGCCAGTCGGGCAACGGCCGACGCCAGAGCTACCAACACCTGCCGATGGTGCGCATGACCAACACGTTCGTGCTCAATGGCCCGCACGACCCGGATGCGATCGTGCGCGACACCAAGCACGGCGTGTACGTCGCAAAACTTGGCGGTGGCCAGGTCGATACGGCGAGCGGCGATTTCGTGTTCGGCATGACCGAGGCATACCTGATCGAGAACGGCGAGATCACCGAGCCGTTGCGCGATGGCAACCTCATCGGCAATGGCCCGCAGGTGCTGCGCGACATCGACCTCCTCGGCAACGATTTCGCGATGGGTAACCCGGGCACGTGCGGCAAGGACGGTCAAGGCGTTCCTGTTGGCGACGGACAGCCCACGCTGCGGGTGAAGAGCATGACGATTGGTGGCACTGCCGCGTGAGAATCGAAGTCCCAGACCTGCAAGCAATTGCCGACCGCATCGTCGCTCAGGCCAAGACCGGCGAGCAGATCGAGGCCTACGTAGGGCGCGGGGGAGAAACCTCCGTTCGCGTCTATGAGGGTGAGCTTGAACACTTCGTCTCGGCACAGAGTGCGGGCGTTGGCATTCGCGTAATCAAAGACGGTCGCACCGGTGTGGCATACGCCGGCACGCTCGACGAAGCGGCAATTTCTGAAGTGCTCGCCGAGGCGCGCGACAACGTGCAGTTCGGCAACCCTGATGAGTTCGCTGGACTCGCCACCCCGGACGGTGTCGAGCCCGTGCCACAGAAGTTCTGGGATGATGCGCTGGCGAACTATCCAACTGATCAGAAAGTTGCGTTGACGAAAGACCTCGAGCAGCGGGCGCTCGCCGCCGATTCGCGGGTGCGCACTGAGTCGGCAAACTATGACGACGGATGGGACGAGTCGGCGTTCGCCACTACGACGGGCATCCGCATCAGCGGTCGCAGCAATGGTTGCTATGTCTCCGTGGTCACCTTGGCTGACGACGGCGACGAGACCCAAACAGGCTTTGGTTTCTCGGTCGGTGACTCACCGAACGACTTCAACCTCGACAAGGCGGCTCGCGAAGCCGCCGACCGCGCAACCCGCCTCCTAGGTGCCACCAAACCGTCGTCAAAGCGAACCACCATCGTGCTCGATCCGTATGTCACCTCTCAGTTTGTAAGCATCCTCTCCAGCGCGTTCAGTGGTGAGAACGTGTCGAAGGGGCGCAGCATCTTTGCTGAACGGCTTGGCGAGCAGGTTGCGGTTCCGTCGTTCACGCTGGTCGACGACCCGACGAACAAGCTCGCCTACACCTCAACGGACATCGACGGCGAAGGTCTGGCTGCGCGCCGCAATGTGTTGATTGAAGACGGCGTGCTGAAGATGTTCGTTCACTCGTCGTACAGTGCCCGTCGTATGAAGACCCGCAGCACTGGCAACGCGACGCGGGGCGGTTTCGCGAGTTCGCCTGGTGTCGGTTGCCTCGCGATGCAGGTGACCCCCGGATCAAAGTCTCAGGCTGAATTGATTGCTGGAATCGACGATGGTGTGCTCATCCAGGAGGTGTCGGGTCTGCACAGCGGCGTGAACCCGATCTCCGGCGACTTCTCGACTGGTGCATCAGGTATGACGATCGCAAAGGGCGTCATTGGCGCGCCGATCCGCGAGTTCACCATCGGTTCAACGCTGCAGCGAATGTTGCTCGACATCGTGGCGATTGGCAATGACGTCGACTGGCTGCCGATGCGCGCTGCGGGCCTCTCACTCGTTATCAACGACGTCACCATCAGCGGCTCCTGAAGCCGCGAACCTGACTAGCGTCGCTTGCGTCGATGGAGTGGTGGCAGGCCCTGGTGCTCGGGGTGGTGCAGGGGCTGACGGAATTCTTCCCAGTCTCGAGCAGCGGACACCTCGAACTCGTGCCGTGGGTCTTTGGATGGGGTGACCTCGGGGGTGAGTCAGTCGGCTCGGCGTTCGATGCATCGCTACATCTCGGCACGCTCGCAGCGGTGATCTTTGCAACTAGGCGACAGTTGTGGCCGCTCATTCGCGACGGAGTCTCGTATCTCTTCAAGAAAGAAGCACGTGAGACGCAGGGAAGCGGTCGTCTTGCGTGGATGTACGTTGTGACTGCGATTCCGGCAGCAGTCGTGGGGGCTCTGTTTGACGACGTCATCGCCGAAGCCTTGGGAGGGCCTGTAGCAGTCGCAGTCTCACTCATTGTTTTTGGTCTCGCGTTGTGGTGGGCAGATCGTCGCGGTGGTGAGCGAACCGAGCGCGACCTTTCTTTGCGCGACGCATGGCTGATTGGTGCTGCGCAGGTCTTGGCGCTCAACCCAGGCACGTCGCGGTCTGGCATCACGATCTCTGCGATGCGCGCGCTTGGCTATACGCGAAGCGATGCGGTGCAGATGTCGTTCGTGGTCGGCGTACCGATCATCGCTGGGGCGGGGGTCTGGAAGCTGGTCGGCCTCGTCAACGACGGACTGCCGAACGGATTAGGCACCGCACTCGCAATCGGAATCACCTCAGCTGCATTCACGGGCTGGCTGGCGATACGCGCTCTCCAACATGTGGCGGCGCGCTCGAACTTCAATGCATTCGTCGTCTATCGAATCGTGCTTGCACTCGTGGTGCTGAACCTCGCAGTCACCGGGCTTCGCTGACCGAACGTAGCCTTACTGCCGTGAGTGGCATTCGGCGTCTGAATCACGCGGTGTTGTACGTGAAGGACGCGCGACGCAGTGCAAGCTTCTATTGCGATGTGCTTGGGTTCGTCGTGGTTCAAGAAGCGATGAGTGGTCGTGCGGTGTTCGTGCGCGCAGAGGGTTCGACGAACCACCACGATCTCGGCCTTTTCAGCGTTGGTAACGCCCCCACCGCGAGGGGAGTCGGGTTGTACCACCTCGCCTGGCAAGTAGACACCATCGACGAACTCGCCCACATTCGACGGCGAATGATGGATTCGGGATCGTTCGGCGGCGAGAGCGACCATGGAGTGTCAAAAAGTGTCTACGGGCATGATCCCGACGGCATCGAGTTTGAAGTCATGTGGATGGTGCCCGAGTCTGACTGGGGGAGCTACGCAGTCGACGCGGTAGTGGCGCCGCTTGACCTTGCCGCCGAGATATCTCGATGGTCGGGCGTCTCGACTCGCGTCTAGTCCGGCGTTGCTAATCCGACGTTGCTAGTCCGTCGTTGCGGGGCTGCTCGTCGCGCCACTCGATGAGCTGCTTGACGACGTGCCGGCCGCGCCCGAGCTTCCTGATCCGCTCGGGGCACTGCTGCCTGACGAGCCGTTGCCTGAAGAACCGTTGCCGGAAGAAGATGTGCCGCCGCCCGAAGAAGAGGTGTCTCCTGCGGCACTCGTCGAAGATGAAGCGGCTTTGCCAGAGCCGGAACCCGAACTGGAGTCGGTCTTGTAGAAGCCCGAACCCTTGAAGGTGATTCCGACGGGGGTGAAAACCTTCTTCACTGGCCTCATACGTCCGTCGCTCGGGTGCGGTGCCTGAGTGAGCGGTTCGTCTTCGAAGGACTGGCGAACCTCGATGGTCTCGCCGGTATCAACGAATCGGTACACGTAGGTGGGCATCGGAGCAAAAAGTCTACGATGATGCGATGCCAGTGCGCATTGCCGTGGTGCCCGCCGCCGGCCTTGGAACGCGCTTTCTGCCTGCGACGAAAGTCGTACCGAAAGAGCTACTGCCGGTCTTCGATACGCCGTCGTTACAGCACACGGTTGACGAGGCAGTGAGAGCTGGCATCGATCACATCATCTTGGTGTCGAACCGTTCAAAGCCGGCAATCGAAGCATTCGCCAGCCAGACCACCGGAAATACGAAGATCACCGTGGTTCATCAAGATGCACCGCGGGGTCTAGGTCATGCCGTGGAATGTGCGCGTGAGTTAATCGGCGACGCACCGTTTGCAGTGCTCCTGCCAGACGAGCTCCTCGGCGACAGCGGTCATCTGCGAGATCTCATCTCCGAGCACGAGAATTCAGGAAAGGCCGCAATTGGTCTCAAGCAGGTGCCGCGTAATGAAGTGTCTGCCTACGGTTGCGTTGCGCCACGAGGTGTGCTCGATGCGACAGGTCGCGTCGGTGTACGCGATGTGGTGGAAAAGCCCAACAGCGTCGATGCCCCGAGCGACCTCGTCATCATCGGCAGGTACGTGTTCGGCAGGGAAATATGGGGGCACCTCGCCGCATTGAAACCTGCCGCCGGTGGCGAGCTGCAACTGAGTGATGCCATCGCCTCACTCGCGCGAAAAGATGGAGTGATTGGCGTGCTGATTAATTGTTCGCGAGATGACACTGGTACGCCGCTTGGCATGCTGACTGCGTCCATTGACGCCGCACTTCGCCGCAAAGATGTTTCGACTCAGCTGCGAGCGTGGCTCGAGCGTAGGCTCGCCCAGTGACCGCGCTGGAGAATCAGACATCGCCTGCGCAAGCGGGCCTTGACGCAGATCGTCTTTCGCACCTCAACTCCCACCTTGAGCGGTACGTGGATGACGGCCGACTCCCAGGATTCCACGTCGTAGTGGCGCGGCACGGCAAAGTCGCCTATCAGCATGTCTACGGAAAGCGCGACATTGAAGCGTCACTCCCAGTAACACCGGACACGATTTATCGCATCTATTCAATGACCAAGCCCATCACCTCGGTTGCGTTGATGATGCTCGTCGAAGAAGGGAAACTGCTGCTCACTGATCCGGTGAGTGCGTTCATCCCGAGTTTCGGCTCGACGAGAGTGTGGCGCGGCGGTTCGGTGCTGAAGCCGATAACGGAGCCGGTGACCGAGCCGATGCTGGTGTGGCATTTGCTCTCGCATACTGCGGGTCTCACCTACGGCTTTTTGTACCACTCGCCAGTTGACGACATCTACCGTCGCAACGGTTTCGAATGGGGTGTGCCGAAGGGTGTCACGCTCGAACAGGCCTGCGATGCGTGGGCGTCGATGCCGCTTCTCTTCCAACCCGGCACAGAGTGGAACTACAGCGTCGCCACTGACGTCGTCGGGCGCATCGTCGAGGTGGTCTCCGGGCAGTCTCTGGATGAGTTCTTTGCGCAGCGGATTTTCTCGCCACTCGGCATGAACAGCACGGGTTTCTACGTCTCAGAAGACCAGCAAGGTCGTCTCGCTGCGTTGTACCAGCCCGATCCGGCCACCCGGCTTGCCAGGCGTCTGGATATGGCAGGTCGCACGGTCACCCGCCGTCCGTCGTTCATGAGCGGTGGTGGAGGTCTCGTCTCGACAGCCCACGATTATCACCGCTTCATGATGATGATTGCGAACCGTGGGGAATTAGACGGCGCACGACTTCTCTCGCCGAGCACCGTCGAGCTCATGACGATGAACCAGCTGCCCGGTAACGCAGACATCTCACAGTTCGGTCGCCCGATTGATCTGGAGAACGCCTACGACGGTTTCGGCTTCGGCCTCGGGTTCAGCGTGCTTGTCGACCCAGCCGCGGCCAAACTCCACGGCTCGCTTGGTGACGTCGGTTGGGGAGGCGCGGCCAGCACGACGTTCTGGATTGACCAGGTGAAGTCGCTTAGTGTCGCCTTCTACACGCAGTTGTTGCCGTCGAGCACTTGGCCGCTGCGTCCGTACTTGCGAAGTTTGGTGTACCAGGCGCTCGTCGACTGACGACTGCCCTCAAGCACGACGTGTGAACGCGTCGAGTTCATCGACGATGATGCCGTGCTCATCGAGCGTCGACTCCACTTCGCGCCCGTGAAATGGGCTTGAATAACGCCAACGTTGCGCAGAGAGACGAGTGAAGGTTCGCTGTCGTGGTGCAATCTCAAGGGTCTCCACGTCGACTGACGCCACGGTGATCGACGCTGCATGCATGTCGTGCAGCGGTAGCCGCTTAATAGTCGCCGAGGTGGGAAAGGGGTTCATTCGCAGCTCGAGGTCCGTGCAACCGTCAAGATCTGGTCGGTGAGCCCCATTGATTTCTCCCCAGCGCCCAGATCGGTCGCGTCCGAGCCACAAGTCGGGTTCATCCATGTCACGAAACAACATGAACTGCTGCACGACGAGCGTTGCTGACAATCGCACGACGAACTGAGCGTCATCGGTACCGAGCGAACCTTGCGCGGTCCATCCTTCGTTTTCGAACCGAACTTCGAGCGTGCAATCACCGCCGTCAGCAATGCGCCACGCAAGATGCAGCGGTGTCTGCGGGAAGGGCGAAAAGTTGGCCACGCAACAGTCTTGCCCCGCTACCGTCCTTGTGGTGATTTCACTCGAGGATGCTCGCCGACGAGTGCTCGAGGGTGTTGCTCCACTGCCACCACGCGATGTGGCGTGCCAGGATTCGGCCGGGCTCGTTGTGGCTCGCGATGTAGTTGCGACGGAGAACGTGCCCCCGTTCGCCAACACTGCCGTTGATGGCTATGCCGTGCGTGCGGCAGATATCTCTGGCGCCCCGTGCACGTTGCGCGTCATCGGTACGTTGGCGGCAGGCGATGCCACGGAGTGGACGGTCGGCGAGGGCGAAGCGCTGCGGATCATGACCGGTGCAGTGATGCCTGCCGGTGCCGACTCCGTGGTGATGGTTGAAGACACAGAAAACATCAGCGGGGACTCCGTCAAGGTGCGCAAGAGTGTTGCAGCAGGTTCTGCGGTACGACCGGTGGCCGACGACGTTCGTGCCGGTGACGTTGTCTTTCGAGCCGGAATGGTGCTTTCGGCCGCTGGGGCCGGGGTGCTTTCGAGCATCAACGCTCGAAGCGTGTCAGTGTTTCCACGCGCGAAAGTGGCGTTGTTGTCGACCGGTGATGAGTTGGTGACCGATGGTTCGCCACTGCGCCGCGGACAGATTCGTGAAAGCAATCTCACGATGCTGGAGATATTGATTGCGAGAGCCGGTTGTGAGGTGACGAATCTCGGTGTGGTGGCCGACGATGAGTCGCTGCTCGAGCGCGCGTTGATCGATGCCGCCCAAAACAATGATGCGATCGTGACAAGTGGTGGGGTGAGCATGGGCGATTTTGACGTCGTCAAAGCCGTGCTTTCACGAATTGCGGATATGCAGTGGATGCAGATGTCCATCAAACCTGCCAAACCCTTTGCGTTCGGGTTGTTGAACGTCGACGAGCGGCGCATCCCAGTCTTTGGCCTGCCCGGTAATCCAGTGTCGTCGATGGTCAGTTTTGAGCTGTTGGCGCGCCCGGCCCTGCGCAGGATGATGGGTCATACGAAGGATCTCGTGCGGCCGACGGTGCCGGCACTCGCCGATGTCCCGTTGCGCAGAAAGCCCGACGGCAAAGTGCATTTCATGCGCGTGTTTGCCCAATTTGGCGCAGATGGTCGAGTGCATGTCCGCGACACTGGGCCGCAGGGCAGCCATCAATTAGCCGCGACTGCAATGGCCAATGCACTCGCAGTAGTGCCAGATGGCGCGGGTTGTGACGCTGGCGACACAGTCGAGGTGATGCTTCTCGACTAGCGCACCGTCATCGTTCTGCAAGGAGTGGCACACTGAGGCGTGGGTTTTTTCGACCGTAATCGTGCAGAAGTGGAAGCGAAGGGCTTCGACCCCAAGCGTCTTCCTCCTGGCCAATATCTGACGGAACGATTCCCCGTGCTGCACGTCGGAGATGTGCCGACCTACGAACCGGGAGAGTGGACGCTCACCGTGACAGGGGCTGTGTCATCGCCCTTCACGATCAACTACGAGCAACTCCTTGCGCTCCCGTCTGTCACGCTCACGACTGACATTCACTGCGTCACGAAGTGGTCGAAATTCGATACTCAGTGGAAGGGCGTGCGCGTACGTGACCTCTTCGAAAAGGCTGGTATCAGTTCGCAAGCCACGCACTTGATGGCGCATGCCGAGTTCGGGTACACCGCGAATCTTCCGTTGGCCGATGCAACCCGCGATGACTCGCTCGTCGCCTACGCATACGACGGCACGGATATCGAACCAATCCACGGCGGCCCCGTGCGGTTACTGATCCCGCACTTGTATTTTTGGAAATCCGCCAAGTGGTTGCGGGCGCTCGAAGCCGTTACTGCGGACGCCCCTGGTTTCTGGGAGCAGAACGGCTACCACATGTACGGCGACCCATTCCGCGAGCAGCGATTCTGGGGCGACTGACTCGACGCTAGGAGACGCGCTCGTCGAGCGTCGTCTCACAGAAACGGTCGCCCTGCGGGCGGGATGCCGACGTCGCCGGTGATGTCTCGCCGTACAGGGTGTCGAGCATTCCTTTCACCATGCCGCGGTCTACTGCACAGATGACCGGATGTTCAATCGCGACGTCTCCGAACGGGCAGTGATTGTTGATGATGCGCAGCTTGTTTTGCCGCTGCTCAGCGTGTGCGGCGAATCCGTGGGCGGTCAGCGCGTCGGCGACCTTCTGCAACGCCGAGCGCAATGAACGCTGGCCGGCTGCCACATCGTCGCCAGTCAGGCCCGCTGCCATCGCTTGGCCGTACTTGCGGCCTACTTCTTCCGCCATAGCCTCGGCCTCGTGGCGGGGAAGTCGTTCGATGGCTTCGCCAAGGAGCGACAGCACAAGGTCGTCGCTACGAACGGGGAATTGCATCGGCGCCGCCGTGTCGACTGCATGGAATCGCTTGGATGGGCGACCCGCGCCAGTCTTTTCTGACCGCGTCACCTCCACTTCGAGGTAGCCGCCGGCCGCCAATTTGTCGAGGTGATGGCGTGCCACGTTGGGGTGCACGTCGAACTGTTCGGCCACCTGGGCAGCCGTGACGCCCTCTTTTGCGTCGCGCACGAAGAGGTAGACCGCTCGTCGAGTGGGGTCGCCGAACGCGGAGGTGATTGCCGAAACCTGGGCGGAGAATGCGCCGCTCGTCACGCCGGTTGCACCGCTGGTGATGCGTGCCACGCGATTAGCCTACCCCTCGCTGTATGAGTGCTCTCACGCCGAACCAAGTCATTGAGGCTCTACGACCTGTCCACGATCCGGAACTGAACCGCTCGATCGTCGATCTCGACATGGTGCGTGACGTGAATGTGAACGACGGTGTCGTTTCGTTGACGGTGACTCTCACGATTGCTGGTTGCCCGCTGCGTAACGAGATTCAGCAGCGCGTGAACAACGCCGTGCGACCTCTCGCCGGTGTGAAGGATGTGCAACTCAATTTCGGGGTCATGACCGACCAAGAGCGCGCTGCTCTTCGGGAGAAACTGCACGGCTCTCCCGCCGCGACGGCAGGCAGCACGCAGGCGCACGGCCACTCGCAGGGTCGCGCGATTCCGTTCGCCCAACCCGGTTCCAAGACACGCCCGTTGCTCATTTCTTCTGGCAAAGGAGGCGTCGGCAAGAGCAGTGTCACCACGAACCTCGCCGTCGCGTTAGCCGCTGCCGGTCATACGGTCGGTGTCGTCGACGCCGATATCTACGGGTACTCGATTCCGCGCATGCTGGGTGCCGACCGCGACCCGGTGGTTATTGACCAGATGCTCGTGCCGCCGCAGTCGTACGGGGTTCGCTGCATCTCGATCGGATACTTCGTGCCCGAAGGTCAGGCAGTCGTCTGGCGCGGACCAATGTTGCACAAAGCACTCGAACAGTTCCTCACTGACGTGTATTGGGACGAGCCCGAGTTCTTGCTCATTGACATGCCGCCTGGCACTGGCGACATCGCGTTGAGCCTCAGCCAATACCTGCCGCGAGCAGAGGTGTACGTCGTGACCACGCCGCAGGAGGCGGCGCAGAAAGTTGCCCGTTTGTCTGCCGCAATGGCAAAGAAAGTGAACATGTCGGTGCGCGGCGTGATCGAGAACATGTCGTGGTTCACCGGCGACGACGGCAAGCGCTACGAACTGTTCGGAAGCGGGGGAGGAAAGTCTCTCGCCGACGAACTAGGTGTGCCGCTTCTTGCCCAGATTCCGCTCGTCAACCAGCTGCGCGAAGGCGGCGACGACGGCAAGCCGATTGCTGCGGTCGCACCGCAGAGCGAGGTCGGCCAGGTATTCGCCAACCTTGCCAGGCAAATCGTCGAGATGCGACCGAAGAAAGTCTTCAGTCAAGCGCTGAAGGTCAACTGACCTGCCACACTGGAGACCATGGAACTTCGCATCAGCGTCTCGCACTCCGTCCGTGACATTGCCCTTGAGTTGGAGAGCGATGAGAAGTCGCGTACAGCGGCCCGAAAGGCCGTCGAAGAAGCACTCGCGGGCAAAGTCGAAGTGCTCTGGCTGAAAGACAAGCGCGGCCGTGAGGTTGCCGTACCCGCCGAGAAGATTGCATTTGTCGAATTCGGCGCACCGGACGGCGAGCGTCGCCTGGGGTTCGGCACCTGACGCTCAGCGCGCTGCTTTCGCGTCGCCTCGTCTTCGTCACCGGCAAGGGCGGCGTCGGCAAATCCGCAGTTTCGGCGGCAATCGCTCGGCTTGCGGCCGCCAACGGTAAGCGAGTGCTCGCTTGCGAGATGGACGACAAGGGTTCGTTGGCTGCTTATCTCGGACGCAACGATCTCGCATTCGAGCCGGTTGAAGTTTCGCCGAATCTCTTTGCGATGGCGATGAACACCGAGGATTCTCTACGTGAGTACATTCGGCTCTTCCTGCGCCTACCGATAATCGGCAGCCTCACTCCACTGGCGCGCATTTTCGACTTCGTCGCGAATGCTGCGCCGGCGGTGAAAGAGATCCTCGCCGTCGGAAAGCTCTGTTACGAAGTGCGGGAGAAGCACTACGACCTCGTCGTCGTCGACTCCGAGGCAAGCGGACATTTTGTTGCCCAGGTCTCTGCCCCTGACGCGCTCGCCACGCTCGTACGCATCGGCATCGTCGCCGAACAAACAAAGTGGATGAGCGACTTGCTGCACGACTCTTCGATATCGACAGTGCTCGCAGTGGTGACACCTGAAGAGATGCCGGTTGTCGAGACGATTGAGTTGCGTGATCGACTTCAGAAGGCGACACCGATTGATTTCGCTGGCGTGATTGTCAACCGTATGCCTGCCAAAGTGATCAACGAGGTGACGCTCTCACAGGTTCGCGCAGCTGCTTCTGGCGGTGATCTCAATGTGTCGATAGCAGTCGCGGATTGGCTCGTTGCCCGCCGAACCGCCGCAGAGAGCCATGCCCGGCGACTTGCCGATGCATTCGAACTCGGCAATGTCGAAACAATCAGCGAGGCCCCCGCCGAGACGGCATCACCCGCACAGGTGACCGAGCATGTTGTGCAGGAGTTGCACCGTATTCTGCAGGAGCACGCATGACACCCGACCCCCGAGTCCGTCAGTTGCTCGATGACGCAAAGATGATCGTCGTTTGCGGCCCTGGTGGTGTGGGAAAGACGACGTCAGCGGCCGCCCTCGGAGTCACAGCCGCAATGCACTCGAACCGGCGTGTTCTCGTGCTCACGGTCGACCCAGCAAAGCGCCTTGCCACTGCACTCGGTCTTGAATCGCTCGGCAATGTCGAGGTGCCCGTTCCTCTCGAGGGCTCCACTGGCACGTTGACGATGGCGATGATCGATACGAAGTCGAGCTGGGACGACATGATTCGTCGGCACGCACCCGACCCGGCGACGCGAGACCGAGTCTTGGCGAACGAGCTGTACAAGACGCTGACCTCCCGTTTCGTTCACAGCCACGACTACGTCGTGACCGAGCGGCTCTACGAGGCGCGCGAGAGCGGGCACTTCGACCTCGTCATCGTCGACACGCCACCGTCGCGTAGCGCGTTGTCCGTGCTTGACGCACCAGGTCGGATGCAGCAGTTCTTTGGCAGTCGATTGCTCAAGTTGCTGACGGCTCCCGCTCAGTCGCGGCTCTTGTCCCTCGCGTCTCGACCCTTCTTTCTGGTCGCTGACCGCATCCTCGGTGCTGCCTTCTTGTCGGATATCTCGGAGTTCTTCACGCTCTTTCGCACGATGGAAGGCCCGATCGTCCAACGAGCCAAGCGAGTCGGTGCCCTGCTCTCAGAGCCTGGGACTTCGTATCTCGTTGTCACGAGCGCGGAGTCGGTGGCCATGAACGAGGCGGGTTACCTGGTCAGCGAACTCAGGCAGCGTGGCCATCGGCTCGAAGGTGTGCTGGTGAACCGGGTGGTGCCGAATCGTCTTGCTCGCGGCGCAGCCGATCGAGCTTCGAATCTTGCGGCGAGCCACGACGTTGGGCGACAAGCACTTGCTGCTGCGGAAACTGAAATTGCCGCAATCGCCGAACGCCACGCTGGTGCTCTCCAACGGGTCGCGTCATGGGAAGTCGAGGTGCTCATCAGCGAAGCCCGCAGCGGTGACATCACGGACACCGAATCGCTGCTCTCGCTCGGCGAGACGATTTACCGGGGCTGAGAGACCCGAGCCGAGGGAGTTGGCGGGTTGGACCCGCGAGAGTTGACGGGCTCGACCCGTAAGAATGGTCGTGAACCATGCCCACCCTCGTCGAACTCGCAAGCAACCACACGGAACTTTCTGACGACGACATTGCACATCTCACTGCGCTCTTTTCTGAGTGGGGAATGCTGGCTGACTTCTCGTTTGCCGACCTGCTTCTCTACGTGCCAGTGGTCGGTGCGTCGGGCACCAACTGGCTGACTGCTGCACAGGTTCGCGCCGCCACCGGACAAACGCTTTATCAGTCGGATTTGGTCGGCGAATATGCCGACGACACCGACCGTCCATTCATCGCTGCTGCCGCGCAGAGCGGGCAGATTCAAAAAGGCGAGATAACACTGCCGTATCTCACCGACCCGGTCAGCATGACCGCGATACCGGTCACCCATGAAGGCAAGATCATCGCAGTCTTGACGCGAGAAGTGTCGACGGTGTCCGGTCGTCGACCGGGTCAACTCGAGCGAACGTACCTCTCAATCTTTGACGACTTCGCAACGATGATTGCGACTGGCCTCTTCCCGTTCGCAGGTCGAGTTGCCGACTCGAGCGTTGCGCCCCGCGTCGGTGATGGTGTGATCGTGCTCGATTCGAGTGCGCGAGTGCGTTACGCCTCGCCGAATGCGGTCTCCGCACTTCATCGCATCGGCATTCGCGCCAACGCAGTCGGACAGAGCCTTGCCGAGCTCGGCTTTGCCCACGACGCGGCGCGCGCATCCTTCGAGCGCCGTGAGCCCGTGGTGGAAGAGCTCGACCAAGAGCACGATGTCACGCTGCTGGTGCGCTCGATTCCAATCCTCAAGCGCGGTGCACGCGCAACCAACGTGATCGGTGGAGTAGTGCTGATGCGCGACGTCTCGGAATTGCGTAGACGTGATCGCCTCATTCTCACCAAAGACGCAACGATCAAAGAGATTCATCACCGAGTGAAGAACAACCTCCAGACGATTTCGTCGTTGTTGCGACTGCAAGGGCGCAGACTCGCGACCGATGAGGCCAAGGCTGCGATTGCCGACTCGGTACGGCGTATTCGCACTATTGCCCTCGTGCACGAGACACTCTCGCGTGAGCCTGGTGAAGACGTTGCGTTCGTCGAAATCGTGCGGCCGTTGATTCAACTCACGCAGGAAAGCCTGCAGTCATCCGACCGCCCGGTGCGCTTCGAGGTGCGCGGAGATGCGGGACGATTGCCGGCGACCATCGCCACGCCGTTGTCGGTAGTGATCTTGGAGTTATTGCAGAACGTCGTCGATCATGCCTTCGGTGAGGCTCGCCGCGATGGTGCGGTTCGAGTATTCATGCAACGGGACGCAGATGACGACGCATTGCATCTGCGCGTTATCGACAACGGGGTCGGTGTCGACGAGACGTTTGAGCTCGCGCGAGCGACGGGTCTCGGTCTCTCGATCGTGCGAACGCTGGTGACCACCGAACTCGGGGGCACCATCACGATGCGTCCCGCCAACGAGCAAGACCGCAAAGACGCGGGATTTGATGTCGGCGACGCTCGCTCGGCCGGAACGGTTGTCGACCTGCGGATTCCTACCGATTCGGC
>JBMTYA010000009.1:0-19780 GCA_049454015.1 Ilumatobacteraceae bacterium
CTATCGGTCGCACCTCTCACCAACTTTCAATCCACACGGGCGCAAGCTCACCGAAGATGAAATCTCTGATTTTCTCTCCGCCGGTGTTGTTGGTCTCATCGCTGGGCTAGAACCACTCACGCGTAACGTCCTTCAACGTGCGACCAACTTACGAGTGATTGCTCGAGTCGGAACCGGACTCGACAGCATTGACCTCGCTGCAGCTAGTGAACTTGATATCGCGGTAGTAAACACACCAGATGCCACTACCGATGCCGTTGCTGAACTGACTCTCGCTCACATCCTGAACGCGTTGCGAGGTGTTGCTGCAGCCGATCGCAATATCCGCACTGGCTCATGGTCACCCTTCATGGGGCGCCTTCTGAAGGAAAAAACCGTCGGCATCATCGGCTTTGGTCGCATTGGTCGACGCGTTGCTCAGCTCGTTGAAGCCTTCGGTGCACATGTCGTCTTCACCGACCCAGCAGTCAGTGCGAACGACGACTCGAGATGGCGGTCTCTGATGGCGTTGTGCGCAGAGAGTGATGTTGTTTCGCTGCATATTCCACTCACAACTCAGACCGAGGGTCTTATCGGGGCTCAACAACTCTCTTCGATGAAGCAAGGAGCGATTCTCATTAATGTGGCGCGAGGTGGTCTTGTTGATGAATCAGCGCTATACACAGCTCTCAACACGAATCACATATGGGCGGCACTCGACTGTTTTGCTGATGAACCGTATCTTGGTGACTTGCGTACGTCTGAGCGCATCACCATGACGGCACATATGGGCTCTTACGCAACCGAGACGCGCACGTTGATGGAACGCGAAGCAGTCTCAGCCCTGATTCGAGAATTTGAGAAAACTGGGCTCTTGTAGGATTTAAGGAATGCGATTGGACAAAGTTGCGCAGCTCAGCGAACTTCGTTCACGGCTGCTCACCGATTCGCCACTTATCGGCACATGGATTCAGATTCCAAATTCGAACGTTGCCGAAATCATTGGAGACGCAGGATACGACTGGGCAGCGGTTGACCTTGAACATGGGGCAGTCTCACGTTCTCAATTGCCCGACATTTTTCGTGCCCTAGAGCTGGGCGGCACCTTACCGCTGTCACGAATTGCCCTCCCTGATCCATCACTCTGCCAGCAGTCGCTCGATGCCGGAGCTGCCGGTGTCATCTTGCCGCGAATTGAATCGGCCCAGCAGCTCGCCGGCCTCGTAGCGGCGTGCAAGTGGCCGCCCCATGGTCGACGTGGTGTCGGCTTCTCGCGGGCAAATCTCTACGGCAAATACTTCGAAAGCTACAAGGCAGAAGCCGCACAGCCATTCGTCGTCGCTCAGATCGAATCAGCAGCAGCAGTCCAGGCGATTGGCGATATCGCGCAAGTGCCAGGTGTTGATGCGCTCATGATTGGTCCATACGACTTGTCGGCATCACTCGGCCACACCGGTGAACTCACACATCCGGTCGTCATGCAGGCAATTGCCGCCGTCAGGAGTGCATGCCAAAAGTTTCAGCGAGCAAGTGGCATTCACGTGGTCGAGCCGGATGCACAGCTTCTCAAGGAAGCAGTCAGTGTCGGTCATCGTTTTGTTGCTTACGGTACTGATGCGCGATTCCTCTCTGCGATGCTCGCTAACCCACTTCGCGCATGACCGCAGTTGCGCTCATCCCTGCTCGAATGGCGAGCAGTAGATTCCCCGGAAAGCCTTTGGCGCTAATTCACGGACGGCCGATGATTGAGTATGTTTATCGGGCGGTAAGCCAGTCGCCCCACTTGCACGCGACCTACGTTGCAACCTGTGACCAGGAAATCGCAGATGCAGTTGAGGCTTTTGGTGGAAATGCAATTTTGACAGGTGATCATCATGAGCGCGCATCTGACCGCTGCGCAGAAGCGCTCGAGACGTTGTCGAATTCTGGAAGTCACATTGACATCGTCGTGATGGTGCAGGGTGACGAGCCGATGACTCACCCGCGGCAGATTTCTGAAGTGTTGGAACCCTTTTCTGAATCATCAGTGTCGGTGGTGAATCTCTATTCATCTCTGGCTGCTGACGAGGCTTCGAGTCGCAATGTTGTCAAAGTCGTGATTGATCGGCACGGAGATGCGCTTTATTTTTCGCGGCTTCCCATACCGGGATCAATGGGCGCACCGGCATCTCCAACCGGAAAGCAACTCGGTCTGATTGCATTCCGCTCATCAGCACTGCGAGAGTTCTCTGCCCTTTCTGCCACGCCCTATGAAATCAGTGAATCAGTAGACATGTTGCGGTTCCTCGAGCATGGTCACAAGATTCGAATGCGCCATACGAGTCACCTCACAATTGCGGTCGATACTCCGGCAGATTTGTCAGCAGTTGAGCAGGTGATTCCTCGCCCCGCATAGTTGCTGCTCGCTAGCCTTGCAGTGTGGCTGCGCTGCGGGTCGGCATAGCTGGCTATGGTGTCGTAGGCAAACTGCGCGGTGAGGTGGTGAAACGCCATCCTGATCTGTCACTTGTTGCGGTATGCGACAAGAATCTGAAGGGGCAGCATTCGCTTGCTGACGGCGTTCTCTGCTTTTCTTCCTATCAAGAGCTGCTTACTTGCGAACTTGATGTTCTGCTCGTCTGTCTGAGCAATGACTTGACCGCCGAGGCGACGATCGCCGGCCTTCAGGGGGGTCTGCATGTGTTTAGTGAGAAGCCGCCAGCACGAAGCCTGCAGGAACTGCAGGGTGTTCTTGCGTGTGAGGCGCAGTTCCCTGACCAACAACTGATGTATGGCTTCAACCATCGATATCACGATTCGGTCATTGAGGCTCTGAAGATTGTCAAGTCACGCGAGCTAGGTGAAATCATCAACATGCGTGGTGTGTACGGCAAGGCAAAGCTCATCACCTTCAACCAGCCTTCATGGCGAGTTGATCGAAACGTCTCTGGTGGCGGCGTATTGCTTGACCAAGGCATTCACATGGTTGACCTCATGCGACTTTTTGCAGGCGACTTTATTGACGTTGCGAGTCATGTCTCCAACTCGCATTGGGGCTATGACGTCGAAGACAACGCCTATGCACTGATGCGTTCTGCAACTGGTGCGGTCGCACTGCTCAACTCCTCCGCTACGCAGTGGCGACACCAGTTCTCGCTTGACATCAACTTGGAAGGTGGCAGCGTCGTGTTGCGAGGAATCTTGACTGGTTCGAAGAGCTATGGAGCCGAAACTTTGACCGTATCGCGAGCGGATCCCGACCGAGACCACGGCGACCCGGTCGAGACGACTGCAACATTCAACCGTGACCCGTCATGGGAGCGCGAGATTGACGCATTCGTCACCGCAATTCGCTCGGGTGCTGCTCCAGAACATGGCACATCACACGACGCGCTCGAAACACTGCGTTTGGTCTTTCGTATCTACTATTCCGATCAGCAGTGGCGTGAGCGCTACTCAATTCCAGACCCAGGTTGGCCTCAGTGAGTCGAAATCATTTTGATCACTTTCTCAACCAAGCCAAACGTGCGGTTCTTTCTGCAGCGGACGTCGTACGAACCCGACGACAAGTGAGTTCACCAATCATTGAAGGTCACGAGGCGGGCGGCAGAGAAATCAAACTCAATCTTGACCGTCAACTCTCTGAGCTTCTCATCAGCAACCTTACGCGTGATGGCATTCGAGTGATCTCAGAAGAGTCAGAGGGGTCACATGCAATCACCGACGATGTGGTCTGGATTATCGACCCGCTCGATGGCAGCTTCAACTACCTTCGCAATGCAGGGCCGAGTGCCATCTGCTGTGCACTTCTCGAAAAGAATTCTCCAGTTCTTGGAGTCATCTTTGATCTGTCCTCGAACCAGTTGTATTGGGGCGGACCCGCATTCGGTTCTTTCTGTGACGATTCTCCCCTGACGGTCTCCCGCCAAACACAACTCGGCTCGGCGCTGGTGTACACGGGCCTACCCAGTCGAATGGAGGTATCGAGCACACACTCGCTTGATGCACTCACCCACTTGTTGCGCCACGCCCAGAAAGTTCGCATGATTGGATCTGCCGCGATAAGTCTCGTGAAAGTAGCAAGCGGCATCGGTGACTTGTACTCCGAGACATCGATCATGCCGTGGGATGTTGCAGCCGGAGTCGCGCTTGTTGAAGGAGCCGGTGGATTGGTGCTACCGGGTCTCGCGTCACGAAGCACCCCCATCAACATCACCGCTGGTAATCCGGAACTCGTTCGACTCCTTAGCAATAGGTGACTTCTCTGCCGACCAAGGTTCTCGTCACAGATGCCGAGGTGGCGTCTGACGCTGAAGAGTTCACTCTCGTATACGTCCTCAACTCGTGGGGCGAAGGCGACTCGAGACATGTGTCGCTTCCTTCGTTGGTGGAAGAGGCGGGTGACCAGGTTCAACAAGCAATCTGTCAATGGTTCCAACTGCTCAAAGCGGAGTTACACACTGCGACCGGTGAGGTACTGAATGAAGATCCCTCGCTTGCTGAACTTCACCCACTCTTTGAGGGAAACTATGCAACCACACCAGAGCACTTTGAGTTGGCACAGCTCATCATGTTGTGTCGCTCACTCAACGATCGTGTTGTCGCTGAGCTTATCTATCGTGGCTCAAGCAACTCGATAGCACGCTGCCTGGCCGTGTGGTGCAAAGCACAAAACATTACGTTCAGTGGCCCGCGGATTCATCTCTCGGTACGACGTCGTACTCACACGATGCTCAGTCGATGGCGCGGATGGTTACGGCTGATTCTGGCTTGCCAAAGCAGTGTGCCTCTCGACGGCACGAAGCTGCAAAGCGTTACAACGGCCTTTGTCGACTATCTCGTAGCTGACCCGATTGACACCTATTGGCCAGCACTCCGCAACCTCACTGCCGAGCACCAGGGTCGATACCTCTTCATCCATCAATTCACGAGACACCAGGCTCTCCCAACAGTCGCCTCGGCGCGAGCCCGATTCGACAAACTGCAACACAGCGGTGCCCGACCTTGTCGCGCTCTGCTTGAGAACGCTGTCAACGTCTCGGACCTTTTACGAATACGAAGGGCCACCGCATTGCTCAGACGTGTCGGCAGGTTCGCAACAACCATCTCCCCACCGATTGTTCCATATATGGCGGGGCTCCAACCTCTCGACCTCTATTCAGTGCAGTTGAATCGCGGATGGCACGACAGCACGGTCATAGATACCGCGATGCGAATTGTTGCCTTTAACAACATCCTGTCGTTGATGCCTCACCTCCGCCAAATCATTTATCTGCAAGAGAATCACCGCTGGGAGAAAGTGTTGCTACGAGAAGCGACCAAACGGCAGATAGCGACCGTGGGAATCCCCCACACTGTCGTTCGGCCGCGTGATCTCCGATACCAACTCATCGCTCATGACTCACAAAGTGATCAGTTCCTATTCCCGAACATAATCGCTACAAATGGGCCCGCAACTCGAGATGAACTTGCAGCAGGAATTGCTGACTCGCGACTCATCTCGATTGAGGCACAGCGTTATCAGTCGTTACTGAAGATTCAACGAGTTCGTACTGGCTCAAACCGAACGGTTCTCATTGCTGGTGATCTCTTGCCGGAACACTCACAGTTCATTCTTGATGTCGCCCTGCCGGTTCTCCAACAACTCAACTTGACGGTGAACTTCAAACCACATCCCGCCGATATTGGTTCTCGCTTGTTAGCCGAAGCCGTTGGTGTCACCATCATTGACGGTGATTTTCAGACGACTCTTTCTCGCACTTCACTCTTGATTACTGGCTCGCTCACCGCCGCAAGTGCAGAGGCTGTGCATGTTGGCATTCCTGTCATCACGGTGGTCGACCCCTCACACTTCAATCTGAGTCCTTTACTACGTCTTCCTTTTGCACGTTTTGCGCGAACATCGCTGGAACTACGAACCCATCTTGAACAACTTCTCTCACAGGACATCAAAGAACGTCGTGAGATGTTCACGATTGATGACACGCTGTTGAGATGGAGACGGTTGCTCTCGGTAGAATAAGAGGAAATGGTTAGCCACGCAGCTTGTGCTTCGCTGCTGCCTGGAATTGAAGTGGTTGATGACTCACACATGGCTGAACGCGTGGCACAGAAGCTCTACGAGCTCACTGCTGATGAGTCGGTATTGTCCATCGTCTTCTCGGGTGGACAGATTGCTCCACGAGTGCTCGAGATCTTTGTTCGAGATTTTCTCGACGGACGCCAGCTCACCGTGATTGTCGCTGATGAGAGAATCACCACGAACATCACTCATACGAATGCCCGCTTGCTCAAGGATGCACTCGTATCAGGTGGGGCTACTGACACGGTAAGGCTGGTGGTGCCGACGCAGGGTGTCTCTCTCGCCGAGTGCGCCGAGGGTTTCGGGGCTGAGGTTCGAAAGGCACCAGTAGTTGTGGCCGCGGTTGTCGGGGTCGGAACCGATGGACACATCGCAAGTCACTTCCCGAGCGGTGCAACACATGCGGTTGGCGTCGTTGACGTGGTGACGAACGCGCCGTCCCCTTTCCCGCAACGCATCTCCCTTTCTATGGAGTTTTTGCATGCAATTCCCCTACGAATAGTTGCTCTTGCTGGAAAAGAAAAAGCTGTGGTGCTAGACGCTCTCGCCGATGGCAAGCCGCTTCCCGTTGCGCGCTTGGATCCAACACACACGTTCGTAAGCGAAGATGCAGCAAACGCGTTTGCGACAGCAGGAGCCAAGTTATGAAGACGGTGATTCTTTGCGGTGGAAAGGGAACGAGAATTCGTGATGTCTCGTCCGACGTACCAAAGCCGATGGTTGACATCGACGGGCTACCTATTGTTCATCACATCATGAACTACTACGCACGTTTCGGACTCTCCGACTTCGTGCTCTGCCTCGGGTACAAGGGCGAGGTGATTCACGACTATTTTTCGCGCCTTGCTACAACGGCGACGGACAAGAGACTCTCGCTCGGCGTCAATGAAGCGGTTTCGCGACCGACAAGCCAGACTGAGTGGAATATTGCCCTCATTGACACCGGGCTCGACACCATGACAGGCGGACGAATACGTCGTATCTCCTCCCACGTCAGCGATGAAACGTTCACGCTCACCTACGGTGATGGTTTGAGCAACATTGACCTGCGAAAACTGATCGCGCACCATCAGACATGCGGTAAAGCGCTCACCATCAGTGGAGTTCGACCACCGAGTCGCTTCGGCGAACTCACAATCAGTGGCGACACTGTTATTGGCTTTGATGAAAAGCCTCAGGCTGCAAGTGGGTTGATCTCTGGTGGATACTTTGTTTGCGAACCTCGCATAGTCGACTATCTGAGTGACGATGATTCGCTCGTCTTTGAACGTGAACCAATCAAGTCAATGGTGCGTGACGGTCAAGTGGCTGTCTATCGACATGAAGATTTCTGGCAATGCATGGACACCTATCGTGACTGGGAATACCTGAATGACATTGCACGAAGAGGACAAGCGCCATGGCTCAGTTAGCTGATGCACTGCCAGTGTTCGCTGGTCGCCGTGTGCTCGTTACCGGCAATACGGGCTTCAAGGGTTCGTGGCTGTCGTATTGGTTGCATCTCGTTGGTGCCGATGTTCACGGATTCTCGCGCGATGTTCCAACCTCACCATCACACTTTTCGCTCTTGCGGCTTGCTGAACTCACCAGTCACCGGTTTGGTGACCTTCGCGATGCCACCAGTATTGCGAATGCCGTAGCTGAGATACGCCCGGAGTTTGTCTTTCACCTGGCTGCACAAGCAACGGTGCGCCAGTCGTATCTTGATCCCAAGGAAACCTTTGACACCAATATCGGCGGAGCGGTAAATCTCTTGGAAGCCTTGCGCAACTGCGACAGTCTGCGGTCGCTGGTCTTCATCACTTCCGATAAGTGTTACCTCAACGTTGAGACGTCACGTGGCTACTCAGAGAATGACCCGTTGGGGGGTGTAGATCCCTACAGCTGTTCAAAGGCGTCGGCCGAACACGTCTTTGCTGCCTACAGCCATTCGTTTTTTGCGCACCGACCACACCTTGGCTGTGCATCAACTCGTGCCGGAAACGTCATCGGCGGAGGCGACTGGGCTCGCGACCGCATCATCCCCGACTGCATTCGATCACTTAATGACGGCAAGTCAATTCAGATTCGTAGCCCATACGCGACCCGCCCGTGGCAGCACGTTCTCGAGCCACTCAGCGGATATCTCATGCTTGCCGCCGCTCTCTTCAACTCGCCACAACAGTTCGCAGGTGCTTGGAACTTTGGACCACGCGCAGACGCTGCCCACTCCGTCCGAGAGGTCGTTGAAAAGACAATTTCCGTATGGGGTTCTGGCAGCTATGCGGTCGAATCAGCTGATCCACAGCTGCACGAATCGACGCTCTTGCATCTCAATGCAGCACGGGCAGAGACCGAGCTGGGGTGGCGGACACGATGGCATTTTGACGAGATGATGGCGAAGACGATTGGCTGGTACAAGCAACTCGCAGCCGGTCATGATGCGCAACAACTGACCGCTCAACAGATTGAGCAATACGTCGCCACCCGCCAATGATCACCGACCTTGTAGTTACTCCTCTGAAGGTTTTTCGTGACCAACGCGGGAGTGTCATGCACATGCTTCGTAGCGACTCACCTCTCTTCTCTGGATTCGGGGAGGTCTATTTTTCAACCATCGGTCATCGTGTCGTTAAGGCATGGCGATGTAATCATTTCGCCACCGCCAACTTTGCAGTGCCAATGGGTTCGGTTGAGCTCGTCGCCTTTGACGATCGAGAGGAGAGTTCGACTCGAGCCAACAAACTCTGTATCACTCTCAATTCAGAGCAGTACCAATTAGTGACCATACCCCCGAGAGTCTGGTACGGATTCATCGGCCTTGCCCATGACGAGTCGTTGATTGTCAATGTGCTGGATCGACCTTATGACACCCATGCCACCGAACGACGGGAGTATCCATCAACTGAGATTCCACACACGTGGGATCAAGTGAGTTGATGACTCGACGGATTCTGATCACTGGCGCTAGCGGTTATGTTGCCGGCTGGCTCATCTCGCGGCTAGAGCAGTTTCCGCATCTCGAACTCGTTCTGGGTAGTCGCAGTAGCAACAGTGCCATTCGTCAGCATCGCCAAGTGCACTTTGACCTCGCTGAGACAACGACCTTCGCGGCAGCACTCGCTGACATCGATGCCGTTGTTCACTTAGCTGGCGTGAATCAGGCTGACTGTGTCGCATCGCCAAATGAATGCAGGCGAATCAATACACGCGGAACCTTGGAACTTCAACGGCAGGCTAGTCACCGAGGGATAACGCACTTCATTCAGGTTTCAACGATTCAAGTGTTTGGTTCGCCACTCCCGCTCCGTATCTCATCAGCAACAGCGGCCAAACCCAGCAACGTGTATTCCGAGTCGTATGCCGACATTGAGGCTGAAGCGAGCATCTTCCCAGCAATGCGCCTTGATATCGTGCGACTTGCCAATGGTTTTGGGTATCCGCTGAATAGCGGGGCGTGTTGGCACCTGGCACTCAATGACTTCTGCCGACAGGCCGCCAAAGTGGGTGAGATTCGCCTCGCAAGCTCCGGGCTGCAGCAGCGAAACTTTGTGCCGATTCGAGCCTCGGTGAACTTCCTTGCACACCTGCTCGTCTCATCAACAAGTTCAGCACCGCAGTCTCGTCAATGGACACTCGGTTCTCCCCAGTCTCAGTCAGTGCTCTCCGCAGCACATAGCGTGGCGAGGCGTGCACTTCTGCAATTCGGGCGTGAAGTCGTAGTCGTGGCAAGAGATGAGCAATCGGCCATCGCGGAAGAGCCTTCAACGCTTGACTTGGCGCCAATTGATGCACTCGGATTCGATACTGAGTCATTAGGGGATGCTGCTCATCAACAAATGATTGACGAAACGCTCTACCACTGTGGGACTCTGTAACCGACATGAATCCGACAGTGTCAATTGTGCTCCCAACCTATAACCACGCCCACTATCTGCCTGATTCGATCGGCTCCGTGCTCTCTCAGACCTATCAGGACTGGGAGCTTCTCGTTGTCGATAACTCGTCAACCGACTCGACCAGTCAAGTACTCGCCACCTACACCGACCCTCGAATTCGCCTGCTCACCATCTCAAATGATGGGGTTATCGCGCGTTCGCGAAATCTGGGTATCCGCGAAGCACGTGGCGCTTGGGTTGCCTTCCTTGACTCTGACGACCTTTGGTATCCAGACAAGCTTCGAACCTGCATCGAGCGATTGCGAAAGGGAGCAGACCTTGTCTGTCACGGAGAACGGTGGGTGGGTGGTGATCTTCCAATACGAGATGTCTCCTATGGTCCCGCAGGGCGAGCCTCGGAACGAAATCTCGTTGTGCGAGGAAACTGCCTCAGTACCTCGGCTGTAGTTGTTCGAAGAGATCTCCTTCGGTCTCTTGGTGGTTTTTCTGAGAAGGTGGAATACATCACTGCAGAGGACTATGAGCTCTGGATTCGAATCTCACGCGAGGGAACGCAGATGGCATTCATTGAACAAATCCTGGGGGAGTTCAGGCGATCATCTGCCAGTGCGAGTGCAGACATCGTGCGCAACGTGGCAGCAGAAATCGCAGTCAGCGAAGCACACCTGCATCATCTCTACTCGGGAATACGATTCACAATTCAGAAACGGCAGCGCAGAGCCCGAGCGTTTTACGGGGCAGGTCGCGCCTTTGCTGCGCGAGAACAGCGAGGCAAGGCTCTAGCGTGGTATTGGCGGGCGCTGAACACTTCACCGTTCATCGTCCGCTTGTACCCAGCGATGGTGCTTCTGTTGACTCCCAAGCGGGCTGCCTAAAGAATGAATCTTTACTTCGCGCTGGCTCGGCAGGCTATGTCCGCTGGCTTTCGAATCCTTGGCGCAAGGTCGGGCGATCGAATTGCCATTCCAGCTTTCATCTGTGCTGACGTCCCTGCGACGCTGACTCTCGACGGTTATGAAGTTGTCTACTACGACGTCAATGAGTCGTTACAACCTGATGTAACACGCAACGCACCTCGTGCTGACTTTCTCCTGCTCGTCAACTTCTTTGGTTTTCCAGTCGATATCAGGTCAGTAGAAAGTAATTGGGGTTTCAGCCCAAATCGCATCGTAGAAGATAATGCACACGGACTCTTCAGTTGCGATCAAGACGGCCGTGCTTTGGGGCGGCGAACCGTGATCGGGTTTACCAGCTTTCGCAAGACACTCCGTGTCGCCGACGGGGGCATCCTGCACATCAATAATCAAGGATTCGTTGAACGGGCAGCAACCGAACGGCTCGAGCCACTAAGTCGGACTCTGAGTTTCGCGCAGCGAGCACGCCAAACGGGTGACTGGGTAAGCGGGTGGTCTCATCTCCCACTGATGAATCTTCTTCGCTTCACAAAACGACTAGTCATTCCCAAGAACACTCAGTTCTTCGACGAGTCAACGCGACATGCCTCACCAGCGAGCACTGCTTCGATAGAAGCTCTGAACTCCTGCTATCCCGACACTGAGCGACAACGACGCCGAGTGCTCTATCAGAGCCTTCTACCCCAGATCGTCGCAGCCGGAGGCAAACCACTCATTGTTGACCTGGCTAACGGAATCAGCCCCTATGCGCTCCCCTTTTTCTCATCGCCGCACGTGGCAAGGCGAGTACAGCGGCGCGTCTGGCTTCGCAACTTCGAAGTGTTTCCGTGGCCCAATCTTCCTGTTCGAGAGTGTGTTCTCCCAGACTGGTACCGAAACGTCTACTTGGTGAACTTTCTCCGATGAGCGCCGTACAACCGTTTACTGAAGACCATCACTCGTGGGATCGCGTTGTGACCTCACTGCAACACGCAAACATCTTTGCCTCACATGCATGGAGCACCATTCAAGAGCGGTCTGGATGGATCACTCATCGCTTCGTAGCTGCCGATCGCTCATTCGCTTTCCAGCTCTTTGCCAAAAACGTCTCCCGACTTTGCTCAGTATGTTGGGTTCCAGGCGGAATTCTCGGCTCTGGATTCGCGCTCGACGGCCAGCTTGCTCGAACCTTGCATTCCTACTTTGACTCATGGGGCAGCTACCTGCGAATCTCCTTCCCGTACGAGGTCGGCGACTCGTTGCCTCAAGATGGCTCTTGGCAGCCAGCTGAGTCATCGCTGAGCGCAAAGCAGTCAGTTGTCATTGATTTACAACAGTCTCCGGAGACACTCATTCAGGCGATGGGACCAAATTGGCGCCGCAATCTGAAGCGATCCCAACGAACAGCATTTGTCGTCCGTGAGCTTGAAGACGGCGACCTTTACGCAGTAGATCTCCTCGAGGAAGGGACCGCGAGACAGAAGGCACTCAAGCTAAACCCCACACGTCGCGCCAGTGATGTCATACGTTCGCTTGGTGACTCTGCAGTAGTCATCGGCGTATTTGACACTTCTGGTCAGCTTGTTTCTGTGCGTGGTGCATCTCTTATTGCACGCGAGGCCAGGGATCTCGTCTCTGCCACATCTACCAAGGGAAGGCGGCAGTATGCGTCATACCGTGCTACTTGGGACTTGATCAACGTGCTTCGTCAGAGGCAGATCCAGACGTATGATCTTGCAGGTTTCGACCCAGAAACAAATCCTGGAGTTGCGGACTTCAAGCGCGGCACCGGAGGAGTGGTCGTGGTCTACGGGGGTGAGTTTGTCCACAGCAAACCAACGCTTCTTCGCTCTCCAATGGATATCGTCCTGAAAGTTCGTTCGGCGTGATGTCGTTTCGTATCAAACGGCTGGTCGCAGCCACCGTCAGTCAAACAATCGGTGAGATCTCGTGTCGTCTGCGGCCGATGACAGGCCGTCGAGTTCTCATGTATCACGCCGTCGGCGAGCCTGTCGTGGGAGACAGAAACAATATTTACTCCATCTCGAAGCAGCTCTTGAGCCAGCACTTCGCCGAGATCAGTGAGTATACGAACACGCCAGTGGCCTCGCGTGAGGACACTGCTGAACTCTCTGTGAGCGTCACCTTCGACGATGGATACAAATCATTCTTGACCGAAGTGGTGCCGTTGGCGGAAACGTTTCAGATTCCAATCCATGTTTTCATTTCACGAGAGTTCATCCTTCAGGGAGGACCGATTTACCTCAGCGAATCTGACGTGACTTCTCTAGCTGCACATCAACTGGTGACTATTGGAGTTCACGGCAATCAACACCGCGACCTCACACTGATCAGCGATGATGAAGTGTATTCAGAACTTTCTGTAGCACGAGACTGGCTTGAACAGCTGACTGGCCACAAGGCATCCACGCTCTCCTACCCTTATGGACGAGTGAGTCAGCGGGTTGCACAGATTGCTGCCGACGTAGGTTTTGAACAGGGCTTCACGAGCAGATACGGCGTGCAATCGACAGCGACCAACCACATGTTGGTTCCCCGAATCGATGTTTGGTCACGTGATTCGGTGCGAACCTTGCATTCAAAAGTGCGAGGCGCATGGTCTGTTCTCAATGGATCGCACAAATGACCGATCTCAATCTGCTCATCTACACACTGCAAGTCGTGTTTTGCGTAGCCACCCTTTTGTCACTTGTACGTCTGTTATCGATTCCGCAGCCAGTTTCCTCTTTCCCACTGCTGTGGGGCCTCGGGGTGGCGTTGATTGCCTGGCGTTTTGGAAATGAACAGCAGATTTTCTACTCCAGCGACCAGGTGCAGATGGTCAACAACATTTTGACGTTAGAGCGGGATGGTTTCTCGCTTCATCCTGAGGTTCTCCTTGGGCGACGAGACATGATCACCATCCCCGCGTGGGTGCTCTGGAAGGCTGGGATGTACCCGCTTCTGACCGTGAAGTTTCTGCAGGCTGTATCCCTTCTGCTAACGATTACTGCGCTGGCAAGAGCTCTACCACCAGTCGTACGCCTAGCACTCAAGAAGCAACCGCTGCTGTGGTTGTTGTTCGTTGGACCCTCGTTGGTGTTCAACTCACTCTTGGCGTTACGTGATCAAGTCTTGGTGGCAGGAGTTACCTGGTTCTACACTTCGTCAAAGTTGCAGACTAGGGCCGTCTGGCTCTTGGTCATAATCTTATTGCGACCACATCTGGGGGTTGCAGTACTGCTATCACTGGTCTTTGTCCGAGGTGCCGCAGTGTGGAGGGTATCCCCAATCCGAGTCGCCGTGATGACATTTGTCAACTTCATTTTCGGAGTCTTGCTCTACACCGTTGGTGACGCCATTACGACTCGGAGGTTCTCCGGGGTTGCTTCGCTCTTCTCTCAGGAGCGAACGCTCCGACTGCTGGCGGCATTCTCTAGCTTGAACTTTCTCGTTGTTGACTCAAGCACGGTCGATCAGTCGTTCTCAACCTTGCTGCTCGCGCGAATCGTGTTCTATGACACCTGGTTGATTCCGTTGGTCTTTGCGGGAGTAATTCTTGTCTTCGCTCAGACCGCATCACCAATGCAGCTTCGCGTGTTGTTTGGCTTCAGTCTCTTCGCCGGCATCTCGAGTGAAACTGACTTTGTTTCATCACGGCAACTCACTCCCTTTTTCCCAATCATGGCACTTGCAAGTTTGGCAACCTTGGTGGGGGCACGAGTCAAACGTTCTCAAGTGCCGAGTGAGAGCTGACGATGTCGATTCGAGTTCTCTATGCAATTTCAGAGGACTGGTTTTTTGCCTCTCACTTCCAAGAGCGCGCGCTTCGTCACCACGCAAATGGTGCGGTCATTGGAGTTGCAACTCATCATGGATCCTCATCGTTGCAAAAGAATGATGAGTTTCACAAGTTTGACATGGATACCGAGCGAGGAAGTCTCAACGTCGTGGCTGATGTTCGAGCGGTATTCCAGCTGTCTCGTGCTATTCGTAGATTCAGACCAGACATATTGCACTGCGTAGCGATGAAACCAATTCTGTTCGGCGCACTCGTCTCGATGGCGACGCGACTGCCGTGCGTTTTTGCACCCACAGGGCTCGGCTATCTCTTCACCCGCAATACTGTGTTCACTCGGATATCACGCGTCATCTTTCTCCAGATCCTCAGGCTGGCCCTCAGGGTACGACATAATCACGTCATTATTGAAAACGAAGAGGATCGTCAGTCTCTCGTTGCCTCTGGAATTGTGCGTGCAGAGCAAATCCATCTCGTTCGGGGCGCCGGTATCGACTTTGGCCGGTTCAACCCGAGCGATGAACCCGACCCCCCTGTCATCATTTTGTGTGTCGCACGTCTGCTTGTTGATAAGGGAATCCGAGAGTTCTTTGCCGCAGCTGCTCAGGTGAGCGCCATGCGACCTGAGGTTCGATTCGTTCTTGTTGGAGATATCGATAGCAAGAATCCCTCATCATTGACGCATGACGAGGCTCAGCGACTCGCTACGGATTCAGCGGTGCTTTGGAGTGGTCCACAGGCATCGGTTGAAGACTTTTATCGCACTTCGCATATCGTCTGTTTACCTTCATATCGCGAAGGTCTTCCGAAAGTGCTGCTCGAAGCTGCGGCGAGCAAACGATGCATCGTAACGACGGACACCATTGGATGTCGCGAAATCATCACCGACAATGTCACCGGAATCTTGGTCCCCGTTGCAGACAGTGACGCTCTTGCTGGTGCGTTACTGAGGGTGATTGACGATGCTCCACTTCGTCGTCAACTAGCCGAGGCAGCGTACGACGCAATCAAGCATGGATTCTCAGTGGATGATGTCTCCACGGCAACAGAACACATTTACGATTTAGCCTGCAAATCGTGATTGTTGCAGTTACTGGTGCGAGTGGCTTCATTGGTCGTCACTTGACCGAGCATCTTCGCACCTCTGGTATCTCTGTTCGAGAAATCAATCTTCGAGCGAACGGATGGGAAGAAACTTTGCGCGGAGCCACGGTTCTCGTCCATCTTGCTGGATCTGCACACTTCTCACAACGGCGTCGCTCAGATGTTGACCTCTTACAACATGACGATGTGCTCCTGGCGCACCGAGTCGTCGCCGCAGCAGCATCGTCAGGTCTCCAACATCTTGTCCATGTAAGTTCAATCAAGGCCCGGGGCCTTCACGACAGCTCACTTCCACCGCACAGTGAAGCCCTTCCAGCAGACGCCTATGGACAGCTCAAACGGGCAGTGGAGGTTGCCGTCAAGGAGAAAGCGGAAGAGTCTGGATTGCCAGTTTGGATTGCTCGACTTCCATTGGTATACGGCCCACGAGTGCGCGCCAACTTTCTACTGTTGCTCAATGTAGTTTCGCGCGGCATCCTTCTTCCGCTTGGCCATGCCACCGCACCGCGCAGCTACATCGGTATTCGCAATCTCTGTTCAGCACTCACCCGTTGTATTGAACAATCCCCAAACGCGAATATGACGATCTATCCTGCGGATCCGGAACCACTTTCAACTTGCGAATTGGTGCGTCTCATGACGGATCTTTTTGATTCAAACACCGTTTTGCTTCCAGTTCCCAGGTGGATCATACGAGTGTCGTTGCAAATGCTTGGCAAGGGTGAAATGTACAGCCGACTCTTTGAAGAACTGACCGTAGATTCCGCGAATACCAGAGACAGACTGAACTGGCAGCCACCATTCACGACCAGAGAGGAGTTGGAGTGGACAATTCAATGGCACTCGGACTCACGTTCGTTCTAGTACTGGTATCTTCACGGCTCAGTCTTCCGCTACTCCATAGGGCTCTTCTTCGCCTCGGTTGCGTGGCACAACCGAGCGCGCGGGGGCTGCATCTACAGCCCACTCCTCGTGGCGGTGGGGTCATCATCGCACTCTGGGGTGTGCTTGCGATGCTGCTGTTTCCAGGTTCATCGAACACAACTCTTCTTGGAAACTCTCTCATCATTACCGGGCTCGTTGTGGTCGCTTTGATTGGATTTGTCGATGACTGGTCACACGACCTCCCCGCAAGCATTCGCCTCTTGGTTCATCTCATTGCGTCTGCACTTGTGGTATCTGGCAGCTACATCAGTGATCTACTCGATCATTTTGTCGTTTTTCACTCCCCAATCCTTGTTGTTGCCGTGTTTCTCACTGTTGTTACCGCGTGGAGCATCAACGCCATGAACTTTATGGACGGGTCAGACGCACTCGTAGCAAGTCAGATTGTGCTGAGTTCCTTGCTCTTCAATGTGTTCGGGTACATCACCGGAGAAGATCTCCGTGTTTTTATCCAGATATCTGTGGTTGGTGTGAGTACCGTTGCCTTTCTAGCGAAGAACTTTCCACCGGCGACCATGTTTCTGGGTGACGTAGGTAGCGGCTTTCTCGGGCTACTCATCGTCACCTTTGTCATCACAATTACACCCGCGGTCTGGTGGGTGTTGCCGGTCGCTCTCATCTTGTATTCGCTGTTCATAATGGACACCTTCCTCACGCTTGCTCGGCGAATACTGCGCGGTGAACGGCCGACGAGCGCCCACCGTGAGCATGCATACCAACGAATCGTGCAGCGATCGCACCGTCACCAAGACGCACTAATCATCAATAGCGCCTACTTGCTGGTCATCGCCGTACCACTGAGTGCCCTCACGATTGAGCGAAGTCTCTCGTCAGTTGTAACAGTGAGTCTGAGTTTTTTGCTTGCCGGGCTATTCGTACTGCTCGTGCCAGCTCTGATCTCTGAAAGTGGCGCTCCATGACATCCCTTCACGCCATCGTGCTCTGCGGAGGAAGAGGTCTGCGTCTTCGTCCACTCACCGAAGACCTCCCGAAGCCCTTAGTGCCCGTTCGTGGTCGACCCATCATTGACTACATCATTGATCATCTCGCTGCGTCTGGTGTCTCGAGCATCACGCTTGCTGGCGGCTATCTCGTTGACAAACTTGCTACCCATTTTCACGACTCACATGTGCAGGTGATTGATACCGGTGACTGTGATATTGCGCGTCGCATTGAGAAAGTTGATCAAGGCGCAGATGAATACCTCGTGTTGTATGGTGACACCCTTTCGAATGTCGACCTCGGCGCACTCGAGAAACACCATCGTGACAGCGGTTTGTCGGCGACGGTTACGGTCTGGCCAATGAGTTCTCCATTTGGGCTTTTCGAGATTGAACACGGGAGAGCTGCATCGTACGCCGAGAAACCAAGGCTCTCTTATTGGATAAACATTGGGTACTTCATTCTCTCTCGTGTCGCTCTGCAGAGATTGTCTACATCTCCAAGCTTTGAGTCGTTCATCGAGTCACTAGTGAACAGTCAACAACTCGGCACCTATCAACATCACGGTCTTCATGTCACTGTCAATACACGCGCCGAACTCGATGATGCGGAGTCTGCACTGGAGGATTGGGCACTCTAGGCTTATTCCCCGTGGCTTTTTGGAATGGCCGGCGAGTGCTGATTACTGGCGTCAATGGCTTCGTCGGAAGCAATCTTGCAATGCACCTCCTTGAATACGGAGCGGAGATAACAGGTCTTGAGCGCAATCTCGACCGTCGCTCGATGCTTCATTTTGAAGGTGCTGCCACCGCGATTCGATTCGTGAACGGTGACCTCATTGATCGTTCCTTTATCGAGCGCGTACTTGCGGAGGGGGACTTTGAGGTCTGCTTTCACTTGGCTGCCCAGGTCGAGATAGGTGTCGGGATGCTGAGCCCGTATTCGACATTCGAGACGAACATTCGCGGAACATACACCCTTTTGGACGGCCTGCGAACACACGCACCATCACTCGCGGCAGTAATCGTGGCCTCTACGGATAAGGCCTATGGCGAGTACCCCGCGAGTGCGATGCCGTATCGCGAAACCTATCCCCTCCAACCCAAGTATCCCTACGACACCTCAAAGGCCTGCGCTGACATGATTGCCCGCGCATACGGCAACGAGATCTATCGTCTGCCAGTTATCGTTACCAGATTCTGCAATATTTATGGTCCTGGGCAATTGAATTTCAGTGCCCTTGTGCCAGATGCCTCGCGGGCTGCCCTCGGACTTGGGCGATTCATACCCCGCGGAGATGGCTCTCACGTTCGAGATTTCATCTTTTCGAGTGACGTTGCTCGGCTCTACTCGATGATTGCCGAGGCTGCAGTTCATGACCCAGAGCGATACCGCGGCGCAATTTATAACGCTGGAACTAATGAACCACGCACAGTGCGGGAAGTTATCGAGATGATTTTTCGTAACTGCGACAATGAGGCTGCTCTACATGAGATTGTCGACGCAATGAAACATGCGAAAACTAGCGGCGAGATTTCAGTGCAATATATGGATTTTGATGTTGTTGAACGTGACTTTGGATGGCGACCAGTTACACCATTCGCCGACGGAATCAGTGAAACCATCGAGTGGTATCGGCGTTACCTCACCGCGGTGCGAGAGTGACAGCACGCTCAGTCGCTGACGATCTCGTTGTTATCGTCCCCTATTTCAATGAGCGTGACAATCTGCCCTATCTTCTTCATCACTTGGCCGCTCAGACGCTGCTGCCGCACCGTGTTCTGCTCGTCGACTCGTCGAGTACCGATGATGGACCATCTATCGTCGATAAATGGATTGCCTCATCTGAGATAGGTGTGAACTTCACCAACATCCGTGCTCATACGACCACGCCTGGTGGTTCAAAAACTTTCGGTATCAATGCATCTTCTGAACCGCTCTTGGCATTCATGGATTGTGGGCTTGCTTTTCCGGTCGACTGGCTCGAGCAACAATTACGAGTGCTGAATGACCCGAGGGTGAGTTGGGTGTCGGGGGTCTGTCGGACGGAGGGAGGCAATCTCATTGATCGTGCAGCTATTGCTCATACCTACGGCTTCCGGAATCAGCGAGCCGTAATTCCATCAAGCGTCATCCGACGTGAGGTGTTTGAACGCTGTGGCGTGTTTAAGAACTTACG
>JBMTYA010000010.1:0-18929 GCA_049454015.1 Ilumatobacteraceae bacterium
GGGGGGGGGGGCCATGCCCCCCCCCGCCCCGTTTGCGTGTGCGAGAGTAGTGAGCGATTCGAATGACTGCGCCTTCACCAACCGACAGCGTCGCTAACAATCAAGTGGGTAACGCATACAGACCGTCATTCTTGGCGTGGTTGATTTCGCTCTTTTCTGGCACGGGCGGACTGGTCGTCAAGATCGTCCTGCTCAGTCTCTTGAATGCGATGGTCGGCTGGGCCATCATCGTGCTCTTCACGCAAGACCGCGTGGTGTGGGCATTGGGCACCCTGGCGGTGCTCGGTATTTTTGACTTTGTTTACCTGCGGCCCAACAAACTGTTGCCCGCCAAGTTCATCCTCCCAGGCAGTGTGCTGCTCGTTGCCTATCTCATCATCCCGATCTTCTTCACCATTAACACCGCCTTCCAGAGGTACTCCACGGGCCACGTGCTGACGAGAGCCGAGGCCATTACCACCAACATCGAGCAGAACGTGGTGCAAGGCGAGAAGTTCTTCCTCATGACGCCGACTCGGGATGCTTCTGGTGCGCTCGTCTTAGTACTGGTCGATGACACAACCGGGCAGACGTATCTCGGTCGCGCAAGCGGGCTTGAAGAGATTGACCCTGCCACCGTCGCCGTCGACGAGTTTGGCGATGTGGTGCCGCCTGAAGGGCTCCAGGCACTCGTCGGTGATGAACTGTTCGGCGCCGACGCAGAACTCGCCGCCTTCGAAGTGCCGCTCGAGGGTGGCGGTGTCATCAAGACCGAAGGCATCTCTGGCGCTTACGAGTCGGAACCCGGGCTTGCCTATGACGCGTCGCGCGATGTGATGGTCGCAACCGACACTGGAGTCGAGTACGCAGACAACGGCCGCGGGTCGTTCGTCAGCCCCGACGGCGAGGAGCTCGTCGTCGGATGGCGGGAGTACATCGGGTTTGAGAACTTCACGGCGGTAATCACGAACCCGCTCGTGCGTGCGCCGTTCTTGCGAGCATTCGTGTGGACTATTGCGTTTGCGGCATCGACCGTGCTTATCTCGTTTGCAATTGGGCTGTTCCTTGCAAAATTGCTCGACAAACCCAAGTTCCGCCTGAAGAAGATGTACCGCTCGCTGCTCGTCATCCCGTACGCAGTGCCGGGCTTTCTCTCGCTCTTGGTGTTCCGAGGGTTACTCAATGACGACTACGGCCTCATCAACAAGTTGCTCCCATTCGATGCCCCGTGGTTGTTTGACCCGTGGTGGGCGAGAGTCTCGGTGATTCTTGTGTCGGTGTGGTTGACCACGCCGTACTTCTTGCTCGTGTGCATGGGTGCGCTGCAGGCGATACCTGGCGAACTCGTCGAAGCCGCCAGAGTCGACGGGGCAGGGCGCTGGCAGGTGTTCCGCAAGGTCACGTTGCCGCTGTTGCTCGTCGTTGTGACTCCGTTGCTGATTGCTTCGTTCGCGTACAACTTCAACAACTTCAACAACGTGTTCTTGCTCACCGGCGGCGGGCCGAGCAGTGACGACCAATCGGTTGCGGGCGCCACCGACATCCTCATTTCGTACACCTACAAGCTCGCCTTCGAAGCAGGCAAGGGCCAGGACTACGGCCTTGCGAGCGCCATCTCGATCTACATCTTCTTCATCGTCGCGGCGATGTCGGCGAGCGGCTTCCTGCGCTCCAAAGCACTGGAGAACATGAAGTGACGCGCAAGGTGTGCGCCGCATGAGCGACGCGACGAAGCGACGCGGCGACGACTGGTGGCGCCATCTCCTACTTTGGGTGGCTGTCGCTATCGCAGTGTTTCCACCGCTCTATGTGGTGACAGCAGCATTCAACGCCGACCAGACATTGTCGGGAACGTCGTTCCTCCCGCGGTCGTTCACCCTCGAAAACTTCAAGGGTCTCTTCGTGCAGAAAGAAGGCGGCGCCGAAGTGTTCTTCGTGCGGTGGTTTCGTGCGTCCCTCATCATCGCAGTACTGAACGCGTTCTTCACGGTCTTCATCGGCGCCCTCTCGGCCTACGCGTTCAGCCGCTTCCGATTCCGCGGTCGCCGCATGGGCATGTTGTTCTTGTTGCTCATCCAGATGTTCCCCGGGTTGCTCAACCTCGTGGCGATCTATCTCATCGTCTTGCGCACGGGCGAAGTGGTGCCCGCACTCGGCCTCAACAAGTTGACCGCGCTCTTGCTCGTCTATCTCTCGGGTGCCATGAGCGTGAACCTCTGGCTGATGAAGGGGTTCTTTGACTCCATCCCGAGCGAGCTCGACGAGTCCGCGCGAGTCGACGGGGCGACACCAGCCCAAATCTTCTGGGGAGTCATCTTGCCGCTCGCCGTACCGGTGCTCTCCGTAGTCGGCATGTTCGCCTTCGTCGGCACGCTGAACGAGTTCATCACTGCGAGCGTGCTGCTCGAGACAGTCGACAACTTCACGCTTCCGCTTGGTCTGCAGAGCTATATCAGCACCAATTTTGAAGAGAACTGGGGCTCGTTCGCCGCCGGCGTTCTGATTGCCCAAATTCCCGCCATCATCGGCTTCATCTTCGTGCAGAAATACATCATCTCTGGTCTCACCCAAGGCTCGGTGAAGGGATGAACCACGTCGAGGCCCCGCACCACGACGGTTCGGCGCTCTTCGTCGAGCGACGGGACTGGCGCGTCGGCGGAACGATGCGCGTTCGCGTGCACGTGCCAAGCAACCCGGGTTTCGTGCACGGAGCCGTGCGTTACGTGCACGATGGCGAGCAGGGTTACGTGTCGCTCGTTCGCGAAGCGAGCACTGCTTCTGACAGTGGCAAACAGGGCAGCTCGGCTTCCGCGTGGTGGTCGGCGCAAGTGCCGCTTATCAACCCGGTCGTGTCGTACCGATTCGTGCTGGCGACTGCGGCAGGCACCTCACAATGGTTGAACGCGACGGGCCTGCACAATCACGACACACCTGACGCCGACGACTTCGTCGCTCGCTGCAACATCTCGTATCCCGACTGGCCGACGAGGTCGGTTGTGTATCAAATCTTCCCCGATCGTTTTGCAACGAGCGGGCTCGATGTGGCGACGCCTTCGTGGGCACGACGACGCCAATGGAGCGACTTGCCGCAGGGCCCAGATTGGAGCAGTGAACTCTTTGGGGGTGACCTCTACGGCGCCGCTGAACACCTCGACCACGTTGCCGCGCTCGGTGCCAATGTTGTCTACTTCACGCCGGTTTTCACGGCGCGCAGCGCCCACCGATACGACGCAGCAACCTTTGACGAAATCGACCCGCTGCTTGGCGGCGACGCGGGTCTGTCGGCGCTTGCGAAACAAGCACACGCCTGGAATATGAAAGTGCTCGGCGACTTGACCCTCAACCACTGCGGTGCGTCGCACGCGTGGTATCAGCGCGCCATCAACGACGAGAAGTCAACTGAACGTGACTACTTCTATTTTGAAGACACCCCAGACGGCAAGAAACCAGCGACGTGGCTCGGGGTGTCGTCGCTCATCAAATTGAACTTCGCGAGCATGGCCTTGCGCGACCGCATGTACGCGGCAAATGACTCCATCGCACGTCGCTGGATTGACGAGGAAACTGGCCTTGACGGTTGGCGAATCGACGTGGCGAACATGGCGGGTCGCAGGGGAGCCCACGACGTATCGCACGAGGTATCGGGTGAGTTCGTCACGGCCTGCCAACAAGAGATGCCCGATGCCTACGTCGTTGGCGAACATTTTCCCGACCCGCGCATCGACATGGTGCACGGCGGATGGCACGGCATCATGGCGTATTCAGCGTTCACCCGACCGGTGTGGTCGTGGTTGCGGGCGCACGAACTGCCGGAAGGTTTCCCCGAGAACTTCTTTGGCACTCCGTTCGGTGTGCCGGAGCGCGACGGCACGGCAATGGTCGGTGCAATGCGCGCTTTCACCGCGGGCGTGCCGTACGACGCTGTACTTCGCTCGTGGCTGATTCTCGACAGCCACGACACGCCTCGCTTCCACGTGCTGACGGGCGACCGCGAGCGCACGAAAGTGGGTGTCGGACTGCAGATGACCCTCCCCGGCGTGCCGATGGTGTGGATGGGAGACGAAATCGGTGTCGGTGGAACAACTTGCGGTGAAGACTCCCGTCGCCCGATGCCGTGGGATCGCGAAGGGGAGTGGGACAACGATCTCCTGGCGTGGTACCGCGAGTGCATTCGGCTGCGTCGCGGCAGTGATGCTCTCGCCGTCGGGTCGATGCGTTGGCTGCACGTCGGGCCCGACGTGGTGGTGTACCTGCGCGAGACCGCTACCGATCGCGTGTTGTGCTGCGCGTCGCGAGCGTCGCATGCGGCGGTGCAATTGTCAATCGAATCACTCGAGTGTTCGCAAGTGAGGACATTGCTCGGTGTGGCGCCGCAACTCGTCGACGGTCGACTCGTCTTGCCGGCGGTCGGCCCCGGCTTCCACGCATGGCAACTGGATTAACCCGAAAGGACACATCATGGCTCAGGTGAAATTTGAGAATGTCGACAAGGTGTTCGACAACGGCGTGAAGGCCGTGTCGAGCATGTCGCTCGAGGTGCGTGACGGGGAGTTCCTCGTCTTGGTCGGCCCCTCGGGCTGCGGCAAGACCACTGCCTTGCGCATGGTCGCCGGACTCGAAGCCATCTCGAGCGGCACCGTGTCGATCGGCGACACCGTAGTGAACGACCTTTCGTCGAAAGACCGCGACATCGCGATGGTGTTCCAGAACTACGCGCTCTACCCACATCTCTCCGTTGCAGACAACATTGCGTTCGGATTGCGCCTACGCAAGGAGCCGAAGGAAAAGATCACCAAGCAAGTGGAGTGGGCAGCAAAGATGCTCGACCTCGTGCCGTACCTCAATCGTCGCCCGAAGGAGTTGTCGGGTGGTCAGCGCCAGCGAGTTGCGATGGGCCGAGCCATCGTGCGCGAACCGAAAGTGTTCCTGATGGACGAACCGCTCTCCAACCTCGACGCCAAATTGCGGGTGCAGATGCGTGCCGAGATTGCAAACTTGCAGAAGCAACTCGGCACCACCACGATTTACGTGACCCACGACCAGGTCGAGGCGATGACGATGGGTGACCGAGTCGCGGTGATGAGCATGGGCGTATTGCAACAAGTGGCCGAGCCACAAGTTTTGTACGACGCACCGGCGAATCTCTTCGTAGCCGGGTTCATTGGAACTCCGCCGATGAACATGTTCGAGGCAGTAGTCGAAAAGGATGGCGACTACTTGGCGTTGAATCTTGCGGGAGCAAAGTTCCCGCTCGCAAAGGACCGTGACTGGCGTTACCCGCGCTTGTCCCAGTACGCCGGCAAGAAGATCGTCGTGGGTGTGCGCGCAGAAGACGTACACGCCGCCGACTCGAAGCCGAGCTGGCCTGCGATTACCGGCCGACTCGGGCTGATGGAGGCGCTGGGCTCGTCACAGATGGGGTACCTGCACATCGACGCCACCAAGGTCGTGGTGAGCACCCAGCCCAAGGCACCCGACGACACCACGAGCACATCGAAACCAGACAAGAGCGCGCCCGCACCTCGCCCCGAAGACCTGCACACCGAGGCAGCGAGCAGCTTTGTCACCAATCTCGTCGCAATCTTCCCGCCGCGTCTCCCACTCAAGCTCGGCACAGACGTGCGAGTCACCATCGACACGGCGAACATTCACTTCTTCGATGCAGAGTCCGGCGAGGCACTCCGCTAAGTGAAAGGTGTATCGCGCTTCGGCTTGCTCGCCGTCGCGGCACTGACGGTGCCGGCGTGCTCAGGGGATGTCGACGATGGCGCTACCGCATCGCAAGCAGAGGGCGTCGCGAGCGACACCACGCTTGACGAAGCCGCGCTCATCGAGTCGCTAGCCGCGCCGATTGTGTACTCCGACTTTGCATCGCGTGCGATCTATTTCGTGATGACGGACAGGTACGCCAACGGCGACCCGACGAACGATCTCGGCGGATCTTCCGGCCCCCGTGCGGTGACGGGATTCGACCCGACAGACATCGGGTTCTTTCATGGAGGTGACCTGAGCGGTCTCACGGGCGGCTGCACCGATCCGCAGCGCGGGCTGCAGCGCCTCGCCGATCTCGGGTTCTCTGGCATCTGGATTACGCCGCTCGTGGTGCAGCGCACGGTGCAGGGTGACAGTGCGGCGTACCACGGGTACTGGGGTGTTGACTTCACGACGGTCGACCCGAGGTTCGGCACCGAAGCCGAATTGAAGGCGTTCGTCGACTGCGCGCATTCGCTCAACATGAAGGTGTATCTCGACGTGGTGGTCAACCACACCGGCGATGTCGTGCGACTGGTCGGCTCCGGCTTCGTCGAGGAACCAGAACCCCCATACGAGGCTTTCGTGCTTGACGCCGAGAGGAACCTGAAGAAACCGGCGTGGATGAACGACGTCTCGAACTACCACAACCGCGGCGACATCAATTGGGGTGGTTGCAGCACTGCTTGCATCGAACAAGGTGACTTTTCTGGTCTCGACGACCTTTACACCGAGAAACCGGAGGTCGTTGACGGGCTCGCCGAGGTCTATGCGTCGTGGATTACCCGCTTCAAGTTCGACGGTTTTCGCATCGACACGGCGCGGCACGTTGACAAGGATTTCTATAACCGCTGGATTCCCCAGATACTCGACGCGGCGAAGTCGGCGGGTATCGACGACTTCGAGATCTTCGGCGAGACGTGGATCACCGAGCCGATCGAACAGAGCAAATATCAGCGCGTGTGGGGTCTGCCGAATCAACTCGACTTCCCGCTGTTTGACGTGCTGGCCCGCTATGCCGGCGGTACGCAAGGCGCAGGCGGTGTGATGCTGCGACTTGAAGACGACGACTACTCCCGCATGCCAGACGGTCGCGCGCCGACACCAGGCACATTCATCGGCAATCACGACACGGGGCGAACCGCGATGATGGTCAAGGCGCAATCGGGTGCCGAGGGTGACGAACTTTTGGCGCGTGTGAACCTAGGGCACAGCCTTCTGTATCTGTTGCGTGGTGCGCCGGTCGTCTACTACGGCGACGAGTTTGGCATCATCGGCACCGGTGGTGACAAAGAGGCACGACACGACTTGTTCCCGACGCAAGTGTCTTCGTGGCAGGTGCAGGAACGCGTCGGGAGTGCACCAATCGGCTCGGGCTCGTCATTCGACGTGAAGAATCATCCAGTCGGCGAACACTTGCGAACACTCGCCGGTCTGCGCAAGCAATTCCCAGTGCTGTGGCGCGGAGCCACTCTGCCGCGCGACCGCAACGACGGTGCGATGGCAATCAGTCGGTTCGACATGTCTGAACAGGTCGAGTACGTGACACTCTTCAACAACTCGGTCGAATCGCGAATCCTTGAGTTCGCCACATCGACTCCTTCGACAAAGTTCGTTTCAGTGTGGGGAGACGTTGCCTCGACTTCATCCGATGCCGACGGCTTCGTGAGCGTCGAGATACCGCCGTTGTCGGCGGCAATCCTGCGGGCCGATGCGAAGTTTCCGCTCGCAAAGCAAGCACCTGTTGTGACGGCGGGCCCCGACGATTTCAGCGAACTCTGGCTCGTTTCTGCAGAAACGTCAGAAAGCCCGCAGGAGGTCTCGTTCCTCATTGATGACGGCCGCGGCTGGCGACGAATCGCAGTGGACGACTCGTATCCCTACCGAGCATTCGTTGACCCGGATTCACTGCCCGCAGGTGCAACTTCACGTATCGTCGCTGTGTCGCGATTCGCTGACGGCACGGTCGTGCGCGGTGAGGTTGCGACGTTCACCAATACCAAGTAGACGAAATTTAGGAAGACCAAAGAAGACACATGGCCACCGATCGCACGAACCCGCTCACGAACGACAGTGATTGGTGGCGTCGCGCGGTCGTCTACCAGATTTATCCGAAGTCGTTCGCCGACGGAAACGGTGACGGCATCGGCGATCTGCCCGGTGCCATCTCGAGGCTCGACTACTTGCGAGCGCTCGGCATTGATGCGGTGTGGTTCAGCCCGATCTTCCGCAGCCCGCAGTGCGACGGTGGCTACGACGTCTCCGACTACCGGGACATCGACCCGATGTTCGGTTCGCTTGCCGATGCAGAGACGTTCATCGGGGAAGCACACGCCAGAGAGATTCGCGTGATCCTCGACATCGTTCCGAACCACACGAGCAGCGAGCACAGATTCTTTCAAGAAGCGCTCCGTACTGTTCCAGGCTCACCCGCCTGGGCGCGCTACCACTGCGTGCGCGGTCGGGGCGAGAACGGTGAGTTGCCGCCGAACAACTGGCAGTCGATCTTCGGCGGCCTGGCGTGGACGCAGTTGCTCGAGTCTGCGGACGGCAAGTCGACGATTGTTGGCGATGCGAAGGCCACGTCGGGTAAACCGACGGGGTGGTGGTATCTGCATCTCTTTGACACGCACCAGCCTGACGTGAACTGGGACCACCCCGACGTCGTGAAGGAGTTCGACGACACGCTTCGCTTCTGGTTCGACCGCGGCGTCGACGGCATCCGCATCGACGTTGCACACGGCATGATCAAGCAGCGCGGTTACCCCGACGTGCCCGACAGCAAGGATCCAGCCCTGCTCGACCCGCACGCCAAGCCCTACTTCGATCAGCCCGAAGTGCACGATGTGTATCGACGCTGGCGCAAGATCGCCGACTCCTACGACCCGCCGCGCGTCTTCGTCGCAGAGGCGTGGCTCGACACGCCAGAAAAACGTGCTCGTTATTTGCGGGCCGATGAGTTGCACACTGGCTTCAACTTCGACTTGCTCACCGCCGAGTGGGACGGCAACAAGTGGCGCGAGATCATCGATTCGTCCATGGCTGCGGACGCACTCGTTGGCGCACCGACGACGTGGGTGACCGAGAACCACGACGTTCGCCGAGCGCCAACGCGTTACGGCGGGCGAGTGGTTCATCGCGAGATAGCTTCGCCAGCCCACTTGGCTCTTGGTCGCGTGCGTGCGCTCGCGGCGATGTACACGATTCTCGCCCTACCTGGTACGACGTATCTATTTAACGGTCAGGAGCTTGGTCTTGAAGAAGTGATCGATCTCGACGACGCCGAGCGCGAAGACCCGCACTTTCATCGCACAAAGGGTGAGCACCTCGGTCGCGACGGTTGTCGTGTGCCGATGCCGTGGCGTAAATCGGGAACGAACTTTGGCTTTAGTCCGAGTAACGCGAAGAAGTCGTGGCTCACGCAACCAGCTGGCTGGTCGGGGCTCAGTGTCGAGGCACAAGAGGCCGATCGCAGCTCGACGTTGAACCGTGTTCGCGCAGCAACAGCCGCGCGACGCGCACAACCAGCGCTGCTGCGCGGCGGTTTCGAATGGGTACGCGAGTCGTGCGTGGACGGCGTCGTGGTGTTTCGGCGTTCGCTGGCTGGCTCACCGAGCGTGGTATGCGTGGCGAACATGGGGGCTAAGCCGACGGCACCGTTCGCGGGCACGCTCTTGTGTGCGTCGGGCGAGGTGACGGGCGACGTCGTGCCACCCGACACGACCGCCTGGTTTCTCACGGCCTGACACTCGGTGCAGAGTTCGTAGCCGGGCTCGTAGCGGAACTCGGATTCGGATCTCGCTGACCGTTTAGGCTCGGAACGCATGTCTCAGCGTCCGCGGATGATTCTTGACTGCGATCCGGGGCACGACGATGCGTTCGCACTGATCGTCGCCGCACACTTCGCCGACTTGGTCGGCGTCACGACCGTCGCCGGGAACGCGCCGCTCGAGCTCACCACGCGCAATGCGCGCATCATCCTTGACCTCTGCGGGTCAAAGGCACCGCTGCACTCTGGAGCGAACAAGCCACTCGTGCAACCGCCGGTCTTTGCCGACTACGTGCACGGCAAGAGTGGCATGGACGGGGCAGTGCTGCCAGAGCCGTCGCGACCAGCCGACTCGACGCACGCAATCGACTTCATCATCGACACGGTTCGCGCGAATGAGGGGCTGTGGCTCGTGCCGACGGGGCCGCTCACAAACATCGCGCTCGCCTTGACGCGCGCCCCTGACCTCGCGTCGCGGGTGGCAGGCATCTCGCTCATGGGCGGCGGTCGTTTCGGTAATCGCACGCCGTCGGCTGAGTTCAACATCTGGCTTGACCCAGAGGCCGCGGCAACCGTGTTCATGTGCGGTGCCCCCATCACGATGGCGGGCTTGCATCTCACACATGAGTTTCAGGCGTCACCTGCTCGCATCGTGGCAGTCGAAGCGTCGCATGCGCGAGTCGGTTCGCTCTTGGCAGGTCTATTGAGATTCTTCAGCAAGAGCTACGTCGACCGTCACGTCGGCTTCGTCGGGCCTGCCATGCACGACGTGTGCTCTGTATTGGCGCTCACTCACCCACAACTGTTCGAGACGTCGGAGCGATACGTTGCTGTCGACCTGCACGGCAACCACACGCGGGGCATGACGGTGATCGACGACCGACATCTGGTCGACCGACCCGCCGTAAACACCACCATGCTCGAACGCATCGACGCAGACGCGGGGTTCGCCGCCATCTGCTCGGCGGTCGCCGCCTGCCCGTAACGCAAGACATCAGGGCTTTGCCTGGCGGGATTGGCGCCCTCGGCAGGAATTGAACCTGCGACACCTGGCGCCGGAGGCCAGTGCTCTATCCGCTGAGCTACGAGGGCAGCGTGGTGCTGTCGTCGCCCGACGCTATCTCGCTAGGTGAGTCGGCGCCTCGCGTTGTTGGCGGCGAGTCGGAAGTCGGCAACGCGCACTGCATCCGTCACAATGGATGGGTGACGTCGACGACTGCGGCAGCGATCATTGCCGCGCGGATTGAGGAGGCTGTCGCCCGACTCTTCCCGGATACAACGAGCGGGCTCGACACTGTCGCGCGACCAAGTGAGCATGCCGACGTGCAGGTCAATGTGGCGCTCGCACTTGCCAAACGACTCGGGCGAAATCCGCGAGAAGTCGCAGAACAGATTGCGCGCAGTGTCGACGTCGGGGGAGTGTGCCGAAGCGTCGATGTCGCAGGTCCGGGATTCCTCAACATCACGTTCGAAGACGCGTTCTTGGGCGCGCAGTTGTGCCAGATGGCGTCTGACGACTCGCTCGGCGTGCGTCAAGCCGCGGTCACAGAGACTGTCGTCGTCGACTACTCGGCACCGAACGTGGCAAAGGAGATGCACGTCGGCCACCTGCGCTCAACCATCATTGGCGACGCGCTCGTGCGCATGCTCGAGGCAGTCGGGCATCGTGTCGTTCGTGAAAACCACATCGGCGACTGGGGCACGCCATTTGGCATGCTCATCGAACACCTCGTCGATTTAGGCGAAGCAGGGGCTGCCAAAGAACTCTCAGTAGGTGACCTCGATGCGTTCTACAAGGAAGCGCGCAAGAAGTTCGACGCCTCGGAGCAGTTCCAGGATCGCGCGCGCAAGCGAGTCGTGGCCCTTCAAGCCGGTGATGCTGACACGCTGCGGTTGTGGAACCTGCTCGTCGCCGAGAGCGCAAGGTATTTCGCCCAGGTGTACGAGAAGCTCGACGTGCTGTTGCAGCACTCCGATTTGCGCGGAGAAAGCACCTACAACCACCTGCTTGCCGAAGTGGTCGAACGTTTGCGTACCGCGGGGCTGTTGCAGCATGACGCTGACGCTGAAGTGGTCTTCCCGCCAGGGTTCACGAATCGCGAGAACCAGCCGCTCCCGCTCATCATCCGCAAGAAAGACGGCGGCTACAACTACGCGACGAGCGATCTCGCCTGCGTCATCGACCGAGTGGAAAAGATCGGGGCGACACTGCTCGTGTATGTGGTCGGGGCGCCGCAAGCGCAGCACTTATCGATGGTGCAATCAGTTGCAGCATCGGCCGGATGGCTTAAGCCACCCGCACGCATGGAGCACGTGGCATTCGGCAGCGTGCTCGGAAGCGACCGCAAGATGTTGCGCAGCCGCTCTGGTGACGCGGTGAAACTCGTCGAATTGCTCGACGAGGCGGTGCAGCGCGCCGATGCGTCGATCAGGGAGAAAAATCCCGACCTCGCCCCAGAGGTACGGGCCAAGGTGGCACGCCAAATCGGCATCGGTGCGGTGAAATACTCCGACCTCGCCAACGACCGCGTGAAGGATTACGTCTTTGACTGGGAGCGCATGTTGTCGTTCGACGGCAACACCGCGCCGTATCTGCAATATGCGCATGCGCGAATCTGCAGCATCTTCCGACGAGCAGGGGAGCAATCAGGTGCCGCGGCACTTCGGGCGTCGGTACGCGACGTGACGCCGCTCGTCTCGCACCAGGCGGAGCGTGCCCTCGCTCTCGCCCTGCTGCAGTTCGACACGGTCGTGCACGACTCGCTCGACCGCTTCAGCCCGCACCGCTTGTGCACGTACCTCTACGACCTGGCCAGCCGCTACACCGCGTTCTATGAGCACTGCCCGGTGCTGAAAGCCGACGGTGATGTGCGCCAGAGCCGACTCGCGTTGTGTGATCTCACGGCGCGAGTGCTTGAACGCGGTCTCGGCATGCTTGGTATCGGCGCCCCGGAGCAGATGTGAGCGCAGTCTCTCGCCACCTGCTGCCCGACACGGCGCGAACCGAGCAAGGTCGGTTGGCCATCGGAGGTGTCGACGTGCACGACCTCGCGAAACAATTCGGTACTCCACTCTTTGTGTACGACGAAACTCATCTGCGGTCGCGCTGCCGCGAAGCAGTCTCGGCATTCGGGCAAGACTCGGTGATTTACGCGACCAAGGCTTTTTTGTGCAGCGCCATGGCGAGGCTCGCGCACGAAGAAGGACTATTGCTCGACGTGGCAACAGGTGGCGAGTTGTTCGTCGCCTTGCATGCGGGAGTGCCGGCTGATCGCTGTGTGATGCATGGCAACAACAAGAGCGTGGCCGAATTGCGTGAAGCAATCACGGCTGGCGTTCGACATCTCGTCGTCGACAGTTTCGACGAACTCGACCGCATCGACGCACTGCACTCCGCGGGCCTGCCAGCCCCGCGTGTTCAGTTGCGAATCACGCCCGGTGTCTACGTACACACTCATGAATTCGTAAGCACTGGCCAGAACGATTCGAAGTTCGGCTTCAATCTCGCCAACGGCGACGCACAGCGAGCCGTGGCTCGAGCCCGCGCGTCACAGTCGCTGCAACTCGTCGGCTTGCACTGTCACATCGGTTCAAACGTCTTCGAGACGGATAATTTCACCAAGGCCGCGGAAGTGATGGTGCAATTCGCTAACGAATGTGGTCTGCCTGAACTCACGCTCGGTGGCGGTCTCGGCGTCGCGTATCTCAACGGCGAGACTGCGCCCACTATCACGGAGTGGGCCACCGCATTGCGCGCCGCGACGAAGCATCTGCAAGGCGGAGTCAAAGTAATGGTGGAGCCGGGCCGGTCAATCGTCGCGTCGGCGGCACTCACGCTCTACGAAGTCGGCACGGTGAAACCGATTCCCGGCGTGCGTACCTATGTTGCGGTCGATGGCGGCATGAGTGACAATCCGCGTCCGGTGCTCTACGGCAGCGGGTACGAAGCCTTTGTGCCGAGCAGAACGGACGCCGACCGCACCATGAGTGCGCGAATCGTGGGTAAGCACTGTGAGAGCGGAGACGTGCTGATCTCCGAAGCGGTGCTGCCTGCCGACGTTCGAGTCGGCGACGTCATCGCGACTCCGGTCACTGGTGCTTATGGTCACTCGATGGGTTCGAACTACAACAAAGTGCCGCGACCCGCAGTTGTCTTCGTTCGTGACGGTGTCGCGCGCGTTGTCGTGCGACGCGAGACGTACGACGATCTCGTGCGCAATGACGTCACCGATAGCGTTTGACGCATGGCGAAAGCCGCTTCTGCGCCTGCCGCGTCGCCAGTTCGCATCGGTGTCGTCGGCCATGGTGTCGTTGGTTCGGCATTCACTGCACTCGTAGCACGCCAGGCTGCGACCATTGCCGCGCGCACGGGGGTAGCTCTTAGCGTTTCACGCATCGCGGTGCGTGATGCATCGAAACACCCGAACATGGTCGGTGAAGCAAAAGTCAGCACCGACCCGCTGGAGGTGGCGACCGCCAACGATGTCGATCTCGTGGTCGAAGTCATGGGCGGCACCTCCGTCGCGGGCGAAGTGGTGCGGGCGGCCCTCGAAAGCGGCAAACCGGTTGTTACGGCCAACAAGGCGCTCTTGGCGGCACGTAGCGCCGAGCTCTTCAAGATTGCCGACGAGCGCGGAATCGACCTCTTGTTTGAAGCCGCTGTGTGCGGTGGTATCCCGCTCATTCGTCCGCTGCGCGAGAGCCTGCGCGGTGAACCCATCCGGCGTGTGCTTGGCATCGTCAACGGCACGACGAACTACATCCTCACGAAGATGACCGAAGACGGCGCCGACTACGCGACCGCACTGCGCGGCGCGCAGCAACTCGGCTATGCCGAAGCCGACCCCACTGCCGACGTCGAGGGTCACGACGCGGCCGCGAAGATCGCGATCATCGCCAACTTTGCCTTCGGCGTGCATGTTGTCGCTGACGACGTCACGAGCGAGGGCATCTCTCGGCTCACCGCCGGCGACATTGCGATGGCAAAGAAGTTCGGCTACGTCATCAAGCTTCTCGGCGTTGCAGAGCGAGACTCGCAAAGTGGGGCAGTGAGCGTGAGGGTGCACCCGGCGATGGTGCACCTGCAGCATCCGCTCGCCGCCGTGCGCGAAGCGTTCAACGCGGTCTCAGTCGAAGGTGAAGCCTCCGGTTCGCTCATGTTCTACGGTCGCGGTGCAGGCGGCGACCCGACTGCATCGTCGGTGCTCGGCGATGTGATCGACGCAGCTGTCAACCTCCGCAAGGGCACGCACGCTTCGCTCGGCACCTTTGCCAAGGCGACGTTCACTCCGGCCGACGAGGTTCGCAACGAGTTCATGCTCACGCTCGAAGTGGTCGACAAGCCTGGCGTGTTGCACGCAGTCACAGGTGTCTTCGCTCGAAATGGCGTGAGCATCCGCGCTGCCGAACAAGATGGCATCGGTAGCGACGCGCGACTGGTGTTCCTCACGCACGAGGCGCGCACCGCAGATATGCGTGCTTGCCTCGAAGAGTTCCAGCGACTTGACGTGGTGAGCAAGGTGGGCGGCGTCATCCGCATCATCGGCTCGTGACGAGTACTCCTCAGTACGTTTCCACCCGCGGAAAAGCACCGCGGCTCGGGTTCAACGACACCCTGCTTGCCGGACTAGCGAGCGACGGCGGTCTGTATGTGCCCGAGTCGTGGCCGACCGTGAAGCATGCCGCAACGGAAGCCCCGTTCGCGCAGCGCGCCGCCGACATCATTGCACCGTTCGTCGGCAACGAGATCAACAAGAGTGATCTCGAGGCGATGTGCCGCAGCGCCTACTCGACCTTCCGTGATCCGCATGTCGCCCCACTGCGTGAACTCGGCAACAATCGATGGTTGCTCGAGCTCTTCCACGGCCCGACGCTCGCGTTTAAGGACGTCGCGCTGCAACTCGTCGGCCGACTGTTCGACCACGTGCTCACCGCCCGCGGCGAACGCATCACTGTGGTCGGTGCGACGAGCGGCGACACTGGATCGGCTGCCATCGACGGCGTGAAGCACTGCGCCAATGTTTCGATGGTGATCTTGTACCCGAAGGGCCGCATCAGCGAGGTGCAACGACGCCAGATGACCACCGTGCAGTCGCCGAACGTGCACACCGTCGCCATCGACGGCTCCTTTGACGACTGCCAAGACCTCGTGAAGGCGATGTTCAATGACCGTGCGTTCCGTGAAGAGCACAAGTTGGCTGCGGTGAACTCCATCAACTGGGCGCGAGTCTTGGCCCAGGTGGTGTATTACTTCACCGCCATCGAGCAACTCGGAGCAGTCGACTCGGCCCCCGTCTCGTTCAGCGTGCCGACGGGCAATTTTGGCAACGTGCTCTCGGGTTGGATTGCACGGCGAATCGGGGCCAATGTCGGGCATCTCATTGTCGGTTCGAATGCCAACGACATTCTCACCCGGTTTTTTGAGACGCAGACCATGTCGGCGAGCACAGTCGTGCCAACCCTGAGCCCGAGCATGGATATCCAGGTGTCGAGCAACTTCGAACGGCTCCTCTTCGAGATGAACGACCGTGATGGCGACGCAACTGCTGCGCAGCTGACTCGATTTCGCGAGTCGAGACAGTTGAGTGTGGACGCCACGACCTTCGGCAACTGGGTTCGCCCCGTCTTCCGTGGCCAGCGCTGCTCAGACACCGAGACGTTGGCGAAGATTGCAGACGTGCACCACACCTACGGCGTGCTCGTCGACCCGCATACCGCCGTCGGACTCGTGGCAACCGACGCATGCGCAGAGCCCAGCGAGCCGGTGATCACGCTTGCGACCGCCCATCCGGCGAAATTCTCCGACGCTGTGAAGAAGGCAACCGGAGTCACCCCCGAACTGCCCGCGCACCTGGACGACCTCTTCGAGCGCCCCGAGCGCACCGAGATGCTGCCGAACGACTTGGCCACCGTGCAGCGGTTCGTTGCGGCAGCCGCGGCGTCACGGTAGAGTGTGAGTGCTCGGTGACGCCGAGCATGCCCACCGCAGTCTTGAGTCCGGCGCGCAAGCATCGTTTCTGACGCGAAGCATCGTTGAAGGGCGCGGCACTCTCGTGCAGCCCCGAAAGAAGGAAACGTGGCCGCTCCGCAGCTCGGTCGAGCACAACTCGAAGAAAAAGGCAAAGAAGACCTCGTACAAATCGCCAAAGCGCTCGGCCTGAAAGGGGTCAGCGCTGCGAGCAAAGCAGATCTGATCGAAAAAATCCTGGAGGAAACCATGACACCACAATCCAACGACCAACCGCTTGGCGCGGACGGCGAGCCGCTCTCTGAGTGGGAGGTCGAATTGGCTGAACACGAAGGCACCCCGATTGCCCCCGACGCACGCGTGCGAGGCGAATCGCGCGGTGGCGAGCGCGGTGATTCGCGTGGCGGTGATTCGCGTGGAGATCGTGGTGACCGCGGCGATCGTGGCGATTCGCGTGGCGGTGACCGCGGTGACTCGCGAGGAGGCGACCGCGGAGATCGTGGCGACCGCAACTATCGTGACCGCAATTTCAACGACGGCGGCAACCGCAACAGGCGCCGCCGAGGACGCCGCCGTGGCGGACCGCGCGACGAAGGCCCGCAGGGTGACGATCGCTACGAACTGGAGACGATCGAATCGAACGAACCGATCAGCAACGACCCCGTCAAGGTGGAGGGTTACCTCGACCTGCGCGACGAGGGCTACGGCTTCCTTCGACTCGGGGGATACCTCGGCACCCGCAACGACGCGTATGTCTCGGTACGTTTCACGCGCCAGTACGGCTTGCGCAAGGGCGACCACATCACGGGTCTTTCGCGCCCAGCCGGCCGCAACGAAAAGAACCCAGCTCTTCTTGAGGTGTACACCGTCAACGGCGACAAGCCAGAGAACGCACGCAACCGCAAGAAGTTCGAGGACCTGACACCGCTTTTCCCCGACGAAAAACTGGTGCTCTCGTCACCGGGTGAACCATTGAACATGACGGCGCGCATCATCGACCTCATTTCACCGATCGGCAAGGGTCAGCGCGGCATCATCGTGTCGCCGCCGAAGGCCGGCAAGACGACGGTCATGAAGACCATCGCCACCAGCATCGAAAAGAACCACCCAGAGGTGAAACTCATCGTGTTGCTCATTGACGAGCGCCCAGAAGAAGTCACTGACATGCGTCGCACCGTGAAGGGTGAAGTCATCGCGTCGACGTTCGACCGCCCGTCTGACGAGCACACACAAGTGGCAGAGCTCGCCATCGAGAAAGCAAAGCGAATGGTCGAAGCCGGAGAAGACGTGGTCATCATCCTCGACGGCATCACGCGTCTGTCACGTGCCTACAACTTGGCGGCACCGGCGACCGGTCGCATCATGTCGGGCGGTATCGATGCAGGTGCGTTGTATCCACCGAAGAAGTTCTTCGGTGCAGCCCGCAACATCGAAGAAGGCGGCAGCCTCACGATCTTGGCCACGGCCTTGGTGGAAACCAACAGCCGAATGGACGAGGCGATCTTCGAGGAGTTCAAGGGCACGGGCAACATGGAGCTACGCCTCGACCGACGACTTGCCGAGCGCCGCATCTATCCGGCCATCGACGTCGACGCCTCGAGCACCCGTCACGAAGAGTTGCTCTTTGACCGCAAACAGTTGCAGATGGTGTGGAAGCTGCGCCGCGTGTTGAGCGGTCTCGCCGCCGACGGCAACGCAGCACCAGGCCTCGAACTACTCATCGACCGATTGAAGTCGTTCAAGACCAACGACGAATTCCTCTCGGAGATCGCCAAGCAGCCAACGGCCTGACGTGAGCGTCGACGCTCACGACACGGCACTGCGCGAGCGCACGCTTGCACGCACCATGGTGCGTGCGGCGATGCGTGCCAGCGACGTCGATCACGCCGGTGCGACCGACGTCGACCTTGGTCGGTTTGTCGGGCTTCGTCAAGCCGACGCGTTGTGGCTGTCGGCTCGCACCGTTGCCGGCGATGCCGGTGCGACGAGCTCAAGCGCAACCGGAGTGCTCGGTACTGCGCTTACCGCAGTGGCGCAGTCCAACCTGCGAGGCTCCGCACCGATTGTGCGCGTGACGATTGTGGGCGACAAGGGGTCGTTGGGCGTGGTGGCGCGTCAAGCGGCGTATTTTCCGCTCAACATCGCGGTCGCTGAGCTCGACGATGCAAGGCTCTCGCTAGTTGCTCCGGCTGCGCATACAGAACGCCGCGAACCAGCAGCCGCACATCTCGAGTTTGCCGAGACCTTCCGCACGGCCGGAGCCGAAGCGGTCGTCGAGCACGGTGTGGTGGCGGCCGAAGTGCGAGGGCTCGAGGTCGCTCGCATCGTCGACGAAGACGGCACGGCTCGCATGCGTATCGGGGTGGGGGTTCACGACCGTGAGACGTTCCGCATGCTGCATGGTGAATCAGCAGGTGTCGATCACCTGCGCGACGTAGTTCGCCACGTCGCACAGCACCGTGC
>JBMTYA010000011.1:0-18535 GCA_049454015.1 Ilumatobacteraceae bacterium
GAGGCCACCGACAGGTCGGTGACGATGTCTCCATTGGCGACCACGAAGGCCTCGCCGCGTTCGTGGATGCCGGCTGTGCGGGCCGCAAAGCCGATTGCGCCCGCGGTGTCAAGCGGTGAATCTTCGATGGCATACGAGAGTCGCACGCCTGCACACTGCGCATCCGGAAACGCCTGCATGAAAGGTTCGGGTTTGAAACCAAGTGCGAGCACTGCATCAGTGACTCCGCCACGAGCGAGGTGCACCATCAACCACTCAAGAATCGTTCGCTGGCCGAGCGGCAAGAGGGGCTTAGGAACCGTGTTGGTGAGCGGCCGCAGTCGCGTGCCGAACCCGCCGACGAGGACTACGGCGTGCATGCCGCGGGCGACTTATTCGCCGGAGTTGACGAGCAGCGCCACTTCGCTCGCTGCCGGCGGCTGGTCGACTTCAGTGCCGTCCGGTGCGAACACCAGGGCGACTGCGAGTCCGTCGTTGTTCAAACGGACTGAGTCGAGATTGGCAATCGACGTCTTGCGGGATGCGTCAGCACCTTCGACGTCCCACGTGTCGACGAAGAGCGTCGCACCCTTGCCGTCACAAGCTTCGGTCGATTCGGTAAGGGTCGCACCGTCGTTGATCGCTGCGGGGAACGTAACGGATTCGTTGGTGAGCTCGATCGAATACAAGTCGAGCACCGCCGACAAGCGGGCACGGCGCTGACCACTCAGCACCTGCGGCTGCCACTCCACCACGCCGGGTTTGCCACTGACGAGCGACGCGCCTTCTTGCACTTCGGCCAAATCACTCAGCACTGCCGAGTCGGGCAGAGTGACCCAGGCGTCGCACACGTACACGCCGAACGACAAGTAATAGGTGGTGTTGGTGATGTCAGCGGCAGTGCGGTCTTCGAGGGTCTGACGGGAGTACGCAATGAGTGCGGCGCCCAGCGCCAGCACCACGATGATGACGGTCGGAAACACTGATCCGCCGCGCAGACGCACACCGCGGGGACCGCGGGTCTTGCTCTTCTCGGCGAGGCGGGCGATTTTCTTGGCAGACGACGTCACGAGTCGCTCAGGCTATCGGGCACGAGGCGGGCATACGCTGCCGCCGCATCTCGGGCCGTCGGGTGCCGCTCGACAAACTCGCGCCCCGCGCGCCCGAACGCCGTTCGACGCTGCGAATCTGCCGCGAGCTCTGAGATGGCTTTGGTGAGTGACTCGACGTCGTCAGGTTTGACGCTGACACCAGCACCGGCACGCGCGACGAGACGTTCGATCTCTGATTCCTCGTCAACTGCGGCAACGACACAACGACCAGCGGCGAGTATCGCGTACGTCTTTGACGGCACGCTCACTTCGGCAAGGCCCGCACGCAACGGCACCACGTGGATGTCGGCGGTAGCGAGCACTTCGGAGAGTCGCGACTCGGGTTGATACGCACCGAATCGCACGTTGGGGAGGTCGCGAGCGCTTCGTTGCAACCCTGCGAGCGCAGAACCTGCGCCGTTGATGACAAAAGTGACTTGAGGCAGACGACGAGCTGACTCGACGAGCGTGTCCAGCGACTGCGAGAAACCGACGTTGCCGGCGTACATCACGACGATCTCTTCACCAATGCCGAGTTCACGTCGATACTCAGTCATACGGTCGAGCGGCGCCACGTGACTCGTGTCGACGAAGTTTTCGATCACATGCACGCCATTCGCAAGACGTGCCGGAAGTTTTGCGCGCACGTTGCGCTGCAAGTCGGGCGACAGCACCACGACCGCCGACGACCGGCGATACGTGAACCGCTCAAGCCACGATGCAATTGCGATGAGCAATCGGTTCGTCACCGCGCCGGTCTTCACCACCGCATCGGGGAATACGTCCTGAACGTTGAAGATGAGCTCGGCTCGGCGCACGGCTGCGGCGAGCCAACCAACGAGACCCAAGGTGAGCGGCGGAGACATCGCAATGACCGCGTCAACTCGAGACAATCGCCGACGCTTACCGCCAGCGAACATCGCACAGGCTCCGGCGATCACGCTGAACGCGACGAATGCAATGGCACGAGCGAGAAGATTTGACTTCGACTTGGCAGGGAACGGATGCACCCGTGTCACCGTGCCCCATGGTGTGATCTCGCGACGAACGAGTCGACCGCGCCACGCTGGTTCGACCTGATGGTCGCGATACCAAGGCAGCGACGTCACCACGTGCACTTCATGTCCGAGTGCGGCCCATTCCGCCACGAGTTGTGTCATTACTTTGCCCGTTGGTGCGATGTCGGGCGCAAAGTGCGGGCACAGCACGACGAAACACTTCGGGCGTGAATTCACGCGTGCTCCCCTGCAGTCGTTCGATATGCGGCGGCCAGGTCGCGGCCCGAGTCGACCGCGCGAAACTTCGCCGCCCGTGCCACACCGCGGGCACGCCAGTCGTCACGATGTGATATCGCACCCTCGACTGCCGCTGCCCATGCCGCAACGTCGAGCGGAAGCACTTGACCCGCGTCGCCCACCACTTCGGGCAGAGCCGTCAAGTTCGACGTGATTACGGGTGTTCCGAGCGCCATCGCTTCAATGACGGGGGCACCGAACCCTTCGTATGCGCTCGGGAAGACGAGTGCCGCCGCCATCGCAAGCAGACCGTCGCGATCGGCGTCGTTTAGTCGGCCAACGAACTTCACTCGTTCGGCGAGACCGGCTTGCGCGATACGACGTTGCAGGTCTTCGTGACCGCGACCTTGCCCGCCGGCAAAGACGACCTGTACGTCGCGTTCACGTAGCGGCCCAGCGGCGAGGTCGCAGAGAAAAAGGTGGTTCTTGTGCGGGTGTGTGACTGCGGGATACGCGAGCACGTGCGTCGCGGTGAGACCGAAACGAGCGCGTAGCTCCTGCTCGCTTGTGCGCGCAGCACCGAGGTCCGCTTCGATGCCGTGACGAACCACGCTCACCTGGCCGGGTTGTACTCCGAGCCGATCAATCACGGTGCTGCGCACGTAGTCGCTCGGCACCGCGATGTGACGCGCGCGTCTTGCCGACGCAGGCAATCGCGAGGACAAGTACGCGAGCTTCACTCGCGAGAAGTACTGCGGGTACACCAGATACTGCAGATCGTGGATGGTCAGCAACACGGGCTGCGGACTGCGAGAAGGAACCGTGCCGCCGCCGTGATGCACGACCTGTGCGCCGCGTGCACGCGATGCAAGCCACGTGGACTCACTCAGCACGCGCAGCGGGCGAGCATTCTGCGACGACTTCGACTCATGAATCGACACCGCTCGGGCCAGTTGCGGGTGTGCTGATGCGAAGCCGCGTGGTGCGTAGACGTCTACTTCGAACTCAGCGTTCGCCGCCTCGCGCAACCCGAGCAACTGACGCACGAGATATTGCTCCGACCCGCCGACTTTCCCGTGGCGGCACCACAGAAGATTCACCGCAACGCGCATCATCGCGTCGGCCTCTTTGCCACGATCTGGCTCGTCATCGCGCACCCATCTGTATTGCGTCGCGATACGCGCGCACGACGAGACTCGCCGTCGCGTCCCACGTTGCGCCTTTCGCACGCTCGTGGCCAAGTTGCGACAACTCACTCCGGCGCGCCAAGGCATCCCGAATACCCTCGGCAATGGACTCGACGGAGAGCGGGTCAACGAGCACTGCTGCTCCTCCCGCCACCTCTTGCGTCGAGGTGCCGACGCTCGTCACGACGGGAGTGCCCTGTGCCATCGCCTCGAGCACTGGCAATCCGAAACCCTCCATAAGCGACGGATAACACAGCGTGGTCGCACCGGCGTAGAGCGCGGGGAGGTCATGTGACTCGACGTGCCCGACAAAGGTGACGTTCGAAGCAGCAGCGATTTGGGACGAGAGACTTTCGTCGCCCCAGCCTGCTGCGCCGGCGACGACGAGCGGAGGTACGGACTCGCCGAGCAAGCGGTGAGCTTCGAGAAGGCGCGGCAGATTCTTTCGCGGCTCGAGCGTGCCGACGAACAACAAGTACTCCGACGGCAGGCGCAGCCTCTCGCGAACCTCTGCAATGTGCGACGCCGACGCTGTCTGCACACGCACACCGAGCGGCACGAGCCGCAGACGGTCGGTGTCGAATCCATTTGCTGCGCAGTCATCGAGCGTCGCTCGCGACGAGCACAGCACCAACGTGGCACGTCGCTTCACCGCATCGAGCGAACGCGCAAACACGTTTCGACCGCGCGCGGTGAAGAACTGCGGGTGGTGCAAGAACGCAACGTCGTGCACCGTGACGACGAGCGGCAACTGCGGCGACGACGCAAATGGGATGATGCTCGTGGCGTGCTGCACGTCGACCGGGCCGCTCGCCGACTCGATGCGCGGCCAACCAAACCGCAACGACGACTCGATGAGTAACGGGCCACCGATCGGCAGGTGCTTCACCGCAACTGTTGGCTCGTACCCTTTTGTCGCCGCGCGACCGTGTCGTCCGGCGACTCCCACCACCTCGACGTCGTCACGAGCAGCCAGTGCCCGGCCGAGCTCGACGGCGGCGATGCCCGTACCACCCGGGGTCTCGCGCCAGCACTGCTCGAAGGTGAGCGCCGCGCGCACACGATTCATCTACCCCATTCTGTCGGCGGTCGCTCGCATACGCTGGGGGCACCATGAGCGTTCCGCCGACCAACCCGTCGTTCTGGCGCGACCGCACCGTTGTGGTCACCGGTGGTGCTGGATTTTTAGGCAGTCACGTCGTGCGCCGGCTCGAGTCGTTCGGCGCGCGGGTTATCGTGCCGCGCCACGCCGAACACGATCTCACCAAGCACGGCGTCGCCGAGCAGTACTTTGCGTCGCACAAGCCAAGTCACGTCATCCATCTCGCAGCCCGAGTCGGCGGCATTGGCTACAACCAGGCCGAGCCGGCACCGCTCTTTCTTGACAACCTGCAGATGGGCGTGAATGTCATCGAAGCAGCACGCACTGCCGGTGTCGAGAAGACGACCATCCTCGGCACCGTGTGCAGTTACCCAAAGTTCACGCCGGTGCCCTTCCGTGAAGAGTCGATCTGGGACGGCTATCCAGAGGAGACGAATGCGCCGTACGGCATCGCCAAGAAAGCGTTGCTCGTGCACGCGCAGGTGAACAACCAGCAGTACGGCCAACGATTCGCGTTCGTCATCCCGACCAACTTGTACGGACCGGGCGACAAGTTCCACGAGTCGGTCTCACACGTCATCCCCGCGCTCATCAAGAAGTGCGTCGAGGCCAAGGAACGCGGTGTCGACAAAGTGCACGTCTGGGGTACTGGCGCGGCAAGTCGCGACTATCTCTATGTGAGCGATGCTGCGGCCGCGATCGTGCTGGCAGCCGAGTTGCACGACGGCACCGAGCCGATCAACCTTGGCAACAACCGCGAGATCACCATTCGCGAAACTGCCGAGACCATCGCCCGAGTCGTCGGGTTCGATGGTGACTTGGTCTGGGACTCAAGCAAGCCCGATGGCCAACCGCGACGCCGCGTCGATGCGTCACGCGCAGAGTCGACGATCGGCTGGCACGCGAACACAGCCTTCGAAGACGGCTTGCGCGAGACGGTTGCTTGGTACCTCGCCAATCGCGCGGTCGCCGAAGCTGCACCGCGCTGACGTGAGCCTGCCTCCGCCGCAGTTTCCTCCGCCCGACCCGCAGCGCGACCTGCCCTACGCCGAGCCACAGCCCCGCGCGAGACGATCGCGGCAGCGCGAACGACAAACGCCTGCCCGGCGTGAAGAGCCGCGAGTTCCATTCGAGTTGCATCGTCCGTCGCGCCGGTTCGCATCCACACCGCCGTTCGTCGCGAGCAATCTGCTGATTGCTGTCAACGTCGGCATCTTCATTTGGATGACGCTCGGCGAAGTGGGCTCGGTGATGTTCGGCAGCACCGAGAGCGACCGAACGATGTATTTCGTCATCTCGCGAGTGTTCCTCGAGCAAGGCGAGTGGTACCGGCTCGTCTCCTGCGGCTTCGTGCACTTCGGCGTCATCCACGTCGGATTCAACATGCTGCTCTTGTATCAACTCAGTCGCCTCGTCGAGCCGGTCATCGGATCGTTTCGTTTCTCGCTGCTGTACTTTGCGTCGTTGCTCGGGGGTTCTCTCGGCGCACTGCTCTTGTCGCCCGATGCAGCAACAGGTGGTGCATCAGGCGCTGTATTCGGCCTGATGGCAGCAAGCGTCGTCGGCGTCGGCCAGCGAGGCGTGAACCCGCTGCGCACGGGGCTCGGCGTTACCTTCGCCATCAACGTGCTGTTCACGCTCGCAGTGCCGGGTGTGTCGGTCGGTGGACACTTCGGTGGTGCGGCTGTCGGTGCGCTCGTCGGTGCACTCTCGCTCGCACCGCGATCATGGCGCGTGCCGTCCTGGGCGAGCGTCGTCGTGCCACTCGCCGCGAGTGCTGCGTGCGTTGCCGTCGCCGTCGCGTTCGTAGCCGGGTGATCGAATGAACGCAGCAATCATTCCGACACGTATCGTGCGCACCTCGACGACGGCGCCAGTCGAAACGACCCGCCCCGACCTTGAGCGAACGCCGCAGACGGGCGACCCAGAGTGTGCGCACATCGTGAAGACGAACGGTGACGAGTCAGCTGCAGCAAAGGTATTGCAAGCGCGCATCGAAGGCACGCCGCTCGAAGCGTTGTGTGGTCACCGTTGGGTTCCGTCGCGTGACCCGAAGCAACTGCCGTTGTGCGCCAAGTGCAAAGACATCTACGACACATACCGCGCGTTCAACGACGGCCTGAACGAGACACCGAGCGAATAGCGAACACTGCACGACCAAGAAGGCTCGAGCGACTAGCGAAAATCGCGCGCAGCCATGCGTATCGGCACGCGCAACTCGGTGAACTGCTCCCCGATCACGTTGACTACACCTTCTGCGTACTCCACGCGACCACGCACCAGTAGCGCACTCGCCCGCCGCAACACTTCGGCATGGCGCACCCAGCAACCGCGCGAACACAGCACGTTCATGAGCCCCGTCTCGTCTTCAAGGCTGAAGAACGTGGTGCCCTTGGCGGTCATCGGCCGCTGACGGTGTGTCACCACGCCGGCGATGAACACGCGAGCCTCGCCTTCGCGGGCAGCGAGTTCGTTGAGTTCTTGTGCGGTGAGCACGCCGAGTTCGCGCAACGAGTCGCGCAAGAACGTGGTCGGGTGACCTTCGGGCGATACACCAGTCGCCCATAAATCAGCGACTGCTTCTTCGACCGGCTGCATGCCAGGCAAGTGCGGCGTCGAGGTGGTGACGACACCGGCGAGGCGGTCGGGCGACGACTCCACGACGGCGCCGGCGTTCCACAATGCGGTGCGCCGCGACACGTCGAATGACTCGCCGAACACACCCGCAGTGGAAAGCGCCTCAAGTTGCTTCACGGAGATTCCCGGCACGCGACGCACGAGATCCTCGACATCGTTGAACGGTCGTGCCGCTTCGATGCGTGCAGCGAGATCGTCGCCGATGCCGCGCACCGAACCGATACCGAGCCGCACGGCCAGACCCCCAGTCGATCGTTCGTCGGGTTCAAGCCATGCACCGGCTCGCGATGCGTTGATGTCGGGCGTGCGCACCACCACACCATGGCGTCGCGCATCTTGCACCAACGTGTGTGGCGACCAGAACCCCATCGGTTGCGAGTTGATGAGCGCGGCACAAAAGATTGCCGGCTCGTGCAACTTGATCCACGACGACGAATAGACGAGGTACGCAAAACTCACCGAGTGACTCTCAGGAAAGCCGTAGTTGGCAAATGCCGCCATCTTGTCGTAGATCTCATCAGCAATCTCACCGGTGATGCCGCGCTGCGCCATGCCCGCGTACAGGCGGTCGCGCAACCGTGTCATGCGCGCCCGCGAGCGCTTCGACCCCATCGCTTGACGAAGTTCGTCGGCTTGCGACGGCGTGAAACCGGCGACGTCGATGGCCATCTGCATGAGTTGTTCTTGGAAGAGCGGCACACCGAGTGTCTTGCCGAGACTGTTCTCCAAGAGCGGATGCAGATACGTGACGGGCTCTTGTCCGTTGCGACGGCGAATGTACGGGTGCACGGAACCTCCTTGGATGGGCCCCGGGCGGATGAGCGCGACTTCGACGACGAGGTCATAGAACCGACGCGGCTTCAAGCGCGGCAACGTCGACATCTGCGCACGCGACTCCACCTGGAACACCCCGACGCTGTCGGCGCGACACAACATTGCGTACACCTCGTCTTCTTGCGGAATCTCCGCCAAGTCGACGCGACGACCGCGGAACTCTGCGATGTAGTCGATGGCGCGGTGCAGCGCCGAGAGCATGCCGAGGCCGAGCAGGTCGAACTTGACGAGGTTCACTGCCGCACAGTCGTCTTTGTCCCACTGCAGCACGCTGCGGCCTGGCATCGTCGCCCACTCCACCGGACACACTTCGCTGACGGGTCGGTCGCAGATCACCATGCCGCCTGAGTGGATGCCGAGGTGGCGCGGTGCGTCTTGCACACGCAGTGCCAACTGCACCACAAGATCTGGCACGGTCACTTCACGCTGATCTTTGACCGGACTCCACGAATCAAAACGACGACTGAACGCATCCTGGTCGGCGGCGCAATAGCCGAGCGCGCGCGACATATCACGCACGGCTGAACGCGCGCGGTAGGTGATGACGTTGGCGACCTGCGCGGCACGCAGGCGGCCGTAACGCTCGTACACGTATTGGATGACTTCTTCGCGGCGGTCACTCTCGATGTCGAGGTCGATGTCGGGCGGCCCGTCGCGCTCGGCGGACAAGAAACGTTCGAACAACAACCCGAGCGATACGGCGTCGGCCTTGGTGATGCCGAGCGAAAAACACACCGCACTGTTTGCCGCGCTGCCGCGACCCTGACAGAGGATGTCGTTGCGCTCGCAGAACTGCACGATGTCCCACACGACGAGGAAGTACCCCGGGAAACCGAGCCGTTCAATGACGTCGAGTTCGTGGTCGATGGTGCGCCATGCACGAGAACGCAACGACAAGTCTTCGTGCGCACCGAGCGGACGCTCCCCGTAGCGACGGCGACCTCCTTCTTCAACGAGACGCCGCAAGAACTGGATTTCTGAGAGCCCGTCAGGGCACGGATACGGCGGCAAGCGCGGCGCGATAAGCGACAAGTCGAACGCAGCAGCACGACCGATTTCGCCGGCACGTTCCACCACACCCGGATAGCGAGCGAAGCGACGGTACTGCTCTGGCGCACTGCGCAGGCACGCACCAGCAGCAGGCGGCAAGCGCGGGTCGAGTTCGTCGAGGCTGCAGCGATGGCGCACCGCGGCAAGCGCGCACGCCAGCGAATGATCAGCGGGCACGGCGTACGACACGTCGTTGGTGGCGACGACGCCGACATCACAGTCGGCGGCAAGCGCGACGAGCGCGTCGTTGCGCCACACGTCGAGCGGGTCGCCGTGGTTCCACACTTCGACCAGCACGCGATCGCGACCGAACGCGTCGATCATCAATTGCAGCGAGCGACGCGCCGCCGACGGACCAGACTCGTGCAACGCGCGCGCCAACGGGCCCTCGTGCGCGCCGGTGAGCACGAAGCACTCCCCGCGCACGCGCTGTGCAAGCGACTCGACATCAAACACGGGTTGCGACTTTGACCCGCGGAGCTGGCCGTCAGTCAGCGCCTGTGACAATGCGACATAACCCGACGGCCCATCGGCGATGATGACGATGTCGCCGTTGACACCTGTGCTGCTGATACTGCGGCTGCTGATACTGCGACTGTCGACACCATCAATGACGCCGCAGGAGATTTCGGCGCCGAACACCGTGCGCACACCCGTTTCGCGGGCCGCCTGCGCAAAGCGCACCACGCCATAGAACCCGTGCCGATCGGTGAGCGCGAGTGCGCCGAGCCCGAGTTGGCTGGCTACTTCAACGAGTCGTTCAGGCGATGATGCGCCGTGCAGAAACGAAAACTGCGAGCGGCAGTGCAACTCGGCGTAGCGGTTCGACTCGGCATCGCGGCGCAACTCGGCGTAGCAGTGCGACTCAAGCGACACTCACTCACGATAGCGAACATATGTTCGCTCGGCGATTGCAAGACCGCCGCGCAAACCAACATCGGCGACAGCAAATGCCTCTTCAAACGAAAACCATCGCGCCTGCTGGCTTTCACCATCACCCGGATGCGGATCATCGTCACCTGCAAGCAACAAGTACCGCACGTCGAAGTGACGGTGACCGCGCGGGCCGGGGTGCGCATCCACATGGATGAGTTGCGGCCCGTCGTGCGGATGTGCAACCGCGAGACCAAGCTCTTCCACCGACTCGCGCAGAGCGGCAGACGCGGGTTCTTCGCCCGTGTCAATGTGCCCGCCAGGTTGCAGCCAGATCCCAAGGCGTTTGTGCACGTGCAACGCAACACCGCGACGACCGACGACGATCGCAGATGCCGTCACGTGACGCACGTCGGTGTGTTCGTCGAACGGGTTGGCGAGCGTCGGCACGACCTGAAGGAATTCGGCGATCGATTCGCGTTCGCGATCATCAACGGGTGTGGCGCTCTCAAAGTGCGCGCACAACTCCATTGCTGTGCGAGGAGTGCTGTCAACCACGGCAGTCAAGGTAGTGGGTGGCGACGCTCGCGCGTCAGGCATAAAGGGCAGCAAGCCGCCACGTTCGCCGCTCGAGCACCACCACCATCGCCCGCGACGTGACGGCTCGCGATGCAACGGCTCTCACCGGCGACGCGTCACCGCGCCGACCATCTCGTTGGCGCACCAGCAACTGCAAGCGCACCGCTCGTCGTGCCCGGCGAGAGTCCCACCATCGCTCTTCGACGGGCCACGGCCCGGCCCACGCGATTACGTCGTAGGTGTCGTCGTTGATGCACACACTGACAGGGTCGGCACTCATCGCGTGCCGCGCGTCGACCATGACTGAGCGACCGAGCGCATCGAGCACGCGAACCTGCGGGGCATCTGCCGCCACGTCAAACACGAGCGACGGCGCTGGTGACGGCAAGGCACCACGCCACTGCCCCGTCGCGAGATCGACGGCATCACCGGCAGTGCGCCGCTCAAGATCGACCGCGTCGCTGCGGACGAACTGAAATGTGCGGGCCGGGTCACGATCACCGCGCCACGCCGGCACCGTCACCGAGTCGGCGCCGTTCATATCGGCCACGCGTCGCACCGCGCGCTGGGCGTGACGGTCGCCGTCCCGCTCGCCGCCCCACAATGCCGACTGACGACCCGTATTCACGACGAGTTGTTCGGGCGACAGACGCACCATAACCACGCCGCTCGTTGGCGCATCGTGGAGAATCCACGCATCAAGCTGCCAGCGCAGACTTTCGATGACGGCCCGCGCGGAGAACCCGTCGGAGCGATACCACATTCGTTCACTGCGTTCGCCGTGGTCGGATTCGATCATTACGTGAAGTCGCACCATCGCCATGCCTTGCGCGGCGAGATGGTCGATCAACTGCGAAGCCAGTTTTTCAGCGGCGTCCACCACCGTGTCGCGCGATTCGACCGGCCCGTCGAACTGCAAGAGGCACACGCGATCAGGCGGCGGCTCCCCCACCAACGGCGGATGACGATCGAGCCCGCGCGACAACCGCGAGAGATCGCGCCCGAACGCACCGAATCGGGCGACGAAATGCGCTTCGTCAAGCGCTGCGACATCGCCGAAGCGATACAAGCCGAGACGCTCGAGTAGCGACACCACGTCGCGATACGACGCAACATCGTCGGCACCAGGAACCCCCGCCCCAACCGCGCCGATTACTTCGACGCAGTCGACGAGCGCGCGCACCGGTGCAGTGGCGAGCCAGCGAGACGACTCGTTGGCTGGCACGACGACTGGTTCGCCCGCGCGCAGCGCATGGTGCGATGCGATGCCGGCGGCAAGCCGACCGTCAGCGATGCCGACACCGAATAACGCCCCCACCGCACTCGCCACCGACGAGTGAATGAGTGCAGCAAGTGGTTGGTCACCACCGACGTAGCGCGACGGCCCGCGCGTCGCAAAGACAATCACCCCGGGTGCAGTGACTTCAACGAGCGGCGCGTGCGCGACGACTGCACGAACAACTGGCTCGAATGCACTGCGCGCGCTGCGACCGAGTGTGAGCGCAAACGACGACCAGTGCGGAAACTGGACGACTACAACACGTGTGGGGACGTCGAGCATGGCGACGGCGCGACCGACGATGTCGGGCACGGCAACGTGATGGTTCGTTCGCGTGGCGAGGTGCAACGACGACCTTCGACGAGCACTTGCACGGTGCGCTGTGTGATGTGCGAGCCACCTTGCTCAATGCCCGACCACGCGACCGTGTCGGCACGCACGTCAAGATCTGAAGCGAATACGTTCGGCATGGCCGACGTCAACGTCGGTAGTTCGACAACAATCAACACTGCTTGTCGCGCCATGATGCGCGTCTGCAGGCGTCGTGCATCGTTCGCACTCAACGACGCGGGCGGTGCGACGATGAGCACGTCGAACCCCTCGACGAGCGCGGCAACGGTGGTGAGCCACTCGCGACTGGCGCGCGGTGGTTGGGCGAGCACGATGCGTTCGACGGCGACGCCGGCTTCGATTGCGGCGGCGATGCCAAGATTCGGCACGTCAACGACGGCCAACCACGAACCCGCGCGAGTGGCAGCAGCACTCAACGCAAGTGCGGTGCTCAATGCGGCGTCGCCGGTGCACGCCACGGTGCGACCGCGCACCAAGCCACCTTCGACAAACAACTCGGCAAGCGGGGCGACAACGGGCAATGGGGCGCGCAACGTGGGGGCGCCGAGACGGGTTCGCAGGTCGGTGGTCACCCCCTCACCATAGCGAACAGGTGTTCGCCCCAGCGAGGGAGGCGAATACTCAACAATGAGGGCTGTTCAGGCGCCGCAGTGCAGCGGGCGTCTATCGAGCGGGGCTATTTGGCGGGGCTACTGAGCGAGATGCAGCAAGCCGTAGACAATCGACTCTTCGAGCGCACGCCACGAAGCTTCGATGATGTTCGGCGACACGCCGATGGTCGTCCACGTGCGGTCGCCATCGGTGGCGTCGATCAACACGCGAGTGACGGCACCAGTTGCCGATGACGAATCCAAGATGCGCACTTTGTAGTCGGTCAAATGCACGCGCGAAAGCTGCGGATACTTCTTCACCAAGCAGGCGCGCAGTGCTGTGTCGATTGCGTTCACCGGGCCGTTGCCTTCCGACGTGTGCACTTCGCGCTGCTCGCCGATCCACACCTTGACGGTGGCTTCGGTGGTGAACGTGCCGCTCGCTGCCTCGTCGGTGATGACGCGCATCGACTCCACATTGAAGAACTCCTGCTGCCAACCAGTGGCGCGGCGCATCAGCAACTCAAGCGAGGCATCCGCCGCTTCGAAGTGGTAGCCCTCAAACTCAAGACGCTTCAGTTCATCCAAGATTGCGCTCAGCACTGCCCCGTCGGCCTTCAAGCCCAGTTCTTCGGCTTTCATTGCGATCGTCGCGCGACCGGCCATCTCCGACACGAGGAAGCGTGTGCCGTTACCCACCAAGTCGGGCGATACGTGCTCGTACGCATCTTTCGCGCGCGCGATGGCCGACACGTGCAAACCAGCCTTGTGCGCGAACGCCGACGCACCGACGTACGGTGCCTGCGGGTTGAGCGGACGGTTCAACACTTCTGCGACGTGATTGCTCACCGCAGTGAGTCGGTCAAGGTGACCGTCGGGCAGGCAGGTGTACCCCATCTTCAATTGCAAGTTCGGGATAATCGTCGTCAAGTTGGTATTACCCGTGCGCTCGCCGAGACCGTTGAGCGTGCCCTGCACGTGGCGCACGCCGGCGCGCACCGCGGCGAGTGAGTTGGCGACCGCACAACCAGTGTCGTCGTGACAGTGGATGCCGATGATCGCGTCGTTACCGACGTGCTTGGCGACCGCAGCAACGATGGACTCCACTTCATGCGGCAACGAACCGCCGTTGGTGTCGCACAACACGAGGTGGGTGGCACCGTTGACGACCGCGGCCTCAAGCACGCGCAACGAGAACTCGGGGTTGCGCTTGTAACCGTCGAAAAAGTGCTCGAGATCGACCATCACCATGCGGTCGTGGCTGCCGAGATACTTCACCGAGTCGGCGACCATCGCGACACCTTCGTCGAGAGTCGTCTGCAACGCAGTTTCGACGTGGTAGTCCCACGACTTTGCAACGATGCATACCGCCGACGTTTCGGCGTTGATCAGGTTGCGCAGCGTGGCGTCGTCATCCACCTTGCCGGCCGGGCGTCGAGTGCTGCCGAATGCAACGAGGCGTGAAGTGTTGAGCTTCAGCTCGCGCTTGGCACGGGCGAAGAACTCTTCGTCTTTCGGGTTGGCGCCGGGCCAGCCACCTTCGATGTAGTGCACGCCCAGGTAGTCGAGTTGTTCAGCGATGCGCAGCTTGTCGACGACGCTTGCCGACACGCCTTCCACCTGCATGCCGTCGCGCAGCGTGGTGTCGAAGACCTCCACATGATTGGCGGGCAGCACGAGACGGGCGGGCACGATTTGATCGACCTTTACTTCGCCAACTCGCACCAGTGGGCGTACTTCTTTTCTTGGCCGCGAACCGCACGTCGGTATGCCTGGCCGATTGCCATCGTCATCGGGCCCGGGCACGGGATTGGACGGTTGTCCACCTCGCGCACTGATCCGACTTCGGCGGCCGTGCCGCACACGAAGATTTCTTCGGCGATGTAGAGATCGCTACGAGCGATGTTGTCGACGCGAATGTCATAGCCAAGGTCTTTGGCGATCGTCATCACACTGTTCTGCGTGATGCCTTCGAGTGCGCCGGCCGACAACGGCGGCGTGAGAATCTTGCCGTTGCGAACCACGAAAATGTTCTCACCGGTGCACTCCGCGACGAGGCCGTTCGGGGCGAGCATGATTGCCTCGTCGTAACCGGCTTTCAACGCCTCAACCTTTGCCAACGATGAGTTCACGTAGTTGCCGACGGTCTTGGCGGCAGGCGGCATGATGTTGTGGTCGTGGCGAGTCCACGACGAAATCTTGGCGCGCACGCCCTTTTCCAGCGCGTCGTCACCAAGGAATGCGCCCCATGGCCAGCACGCGATGGCGACGTCCACTTTGCACGGCAGCGTGTTGAGACCCATCTCGCCATAGCCGTAGTACGCAATCGGCCGCACGTAGCACGACTGCAAGCCAGTCGAGCGAACGGTTTCTTTCGTCGCCGCAACAAGTTCGTCCACCGAGTACGGCATCGGCATGCCGAGAATCTGGGCGCTGTTGTGCAGGCGCTTGATGTGGTCGGTGAGGCGGAAGATGGCCGGACCCTTGTCGGTCTCGTAGGCACGGATGCCTTCGAACGTGCCGGTGCCGTAGTGCAGCGTGTGCGTGAGCACGTGGACTTTGGCGTCTGCCCAATCCACGAGCGATCCGTTCATCCAGATCTTGGGTGTCGTCGTGATCGGCATCAGGGCCCCCTGCGGTGCTGTTTGACGCTATCTGTGGGTGATTACACGACGGCAGATCTCGTCGCCAACGGCGATGGTCGAGCCCGACGGCGCGTCTTCGCACGCGGCGCGCATCGCGTCAGCAGCAGCAGTTTCACCGAGATGATCAAGCATCAACGCCGCCGACAAAATCGCAGCGACGGGGTTGGCGACACCTTTGCCAGCTATGTCGGGGGCCGAGCCGTGCACGGGCTCGAACATCGACGGGCCAGTGCGGGCAGGGTTCAAGTTGGCTGACGAGGCAAAGCCAATGCCGCCGCTCACCGCGCCACCCAAGTCGGTGAGGATGTCACCAAACAAGTTGTCAGTCACGATCACGTCGTAGCGGTGCGGGTCTTGCACGAAGTAGATGCACGCAGCATCGACATGGTTGTAGGCGGTGGCGATGTCTTTATATTCAGCGGCGACTGCGTCAAAGGTTCGCTGCCAGAGGTCGCCGGCGAAGGTGAGCACGTTCGTCTTGTGCACGAGCGTGACGTGCTTGCGAGAACGCTTGCGCGCCAATTCGAATGCGTAGCGAACGCAACGTTCCACACCGTGGCGAGTGTTGACACTGCCCTGAGTCGCAACTTCGTTCGGCGTGCCCTTGCGCAGCACTCCGCCTTCGCCGACATACGGGCCTTCGGTGTTCTCGCGAATGACGACGAAGTCATGCGGCTTGGTGTGCCCTGGTGCAGTACCAGCGAAGGGTCGCTGGTTGATGTACAGGTCGAGGCTGAAACGCAGTTTCAAGAGCAACCCGCGCTCGATAACACCAGGCGGCACGCCGGGCGAACCGACCGCACCAAGGAGGATGGCATCAAACGCGCGCAGCGACTCGAGAGTCTCGTCGCTCAGCACTTCGCCGTCGCGCAAGTATCGCGCACCACCAAGGTCAAAAAAAGTCGTGTCGAGTTCGACACCTGCGGCGCGCACCACCTTGAGCGCTTCGGCAAGCACCTCGGGGCCGATGCCGTCGCCGCCAATCACTGCCACGCGATGCGACGCGGCGCGTGATGACCGTGATGCGACACCGTTCACTTCATTCAGGCTACGGAAGCACCAGATGTTCATCGTGCGAACATGGCGCATCGGTAACCTGACTGCGTGCCGAAGCATCGCGTTTCTGCCCCCGCCCTAGAGCGACTGAAGGCCGAGCACCTCGACCTCACCACGCGCGGGCGCATCGAGGTGGCGCAACGCATCGGCCGAGCCCGCGAGATGGGCGACCTCAAAGAGAACGGCGACTATCACGCCGCCAAGGACGAACAAGGCCACATGGAGGCCCGCATCCGCCAGATTGAGGCGATTCTCGAAGACCACGAGATCGTTGAAGTTGTCGACGATGGCAAGGTCGCCATCGGCTGCATCGTGACGATTCTCTACGACGGCGATTCAGCCGACCAGGCCGAGCGCTACCTCATCGGCCACATGGAAGAAAAGCCGAACGACCCGAGCGTCAGCGTGATGAGCCCGAAGTCGCCGCTTGGCGCCGCACTTCTCGGTGCGAGTGCAGGCGAGAAGGTGAAGTATCAGGCGCCGAACGGCATGCTCTCGGTCAAAGTGGTCAGCGTGGAGGCTGGCAGCTGACGTGATTCGTCGTACTCATCCCGCCCGTGACGGGTTCCCGGAGGGGCACGAAGTCGAACTCATCGGTCGCGGTCGCACGTTCGTGCGCGAAGTTGCCGGGCCGCGCGGAGCCCCGACGCTCATCTTGTTGCACGGCTGGACTGCCACTGCAGACCTCAACTGGTTCACCTGCTTCGACGCACTCGGAGAACACTTCCGTGTGCTCGCACCCGACCACCGCGGTCACGGCAAGGGCCTGCGACCCTCGAAAGGTTTCCGCCTCGAAGACTGCGCCGACGACGTCGCTGCAATTGCCGACGTGTTCGGTGTGGGCACGTTTATCCCCGTCGGCTATTCGATGGGTGGCGCGATTGCGCAGCTCGTCGCTCAACGTCACGAGCAGCGAGTGCGCGGTCTCGTACTCGCAGCCACTTCTGGATACTTTGCTTCGTCACGCGACGAGCGCCTCAACTTTCTCGGTCTCACTGGATTGGCACGTCTCTCGCGCCTGACCACTGCTCAGGCTCGGTCGTGGGTGACCGAACAGATCTACCTGCAGCGCAAGACGCACTCGCTGGCCGACTGGGCCGCACGCCAGATTGCGAGCCACGATTGGCGCCACATTCTCGAGGCGGGCAGCGCGATCGGTGATTTCGATTCCCGCCCGTGGCTGAACGAGTTGCAGGTGCCGGGCGCGATGATTATCACCACCAATGACAAGGTCGTATCTCCGCAGCGCCAAGAAGAGTTGGCGTCGGCGCTCGCGATAACCACGGTGACGCACCGAGTGGAAGCTGGTCACGACGCCGTCTTTGCCGCGCGAGACCGCTTCGTGCCGCTCTTGCTCGATGCGTGCCACCAGGTGGTTCGCCGTTCGGTCAGCGTCTAGACGAGTCATCTCGCCGACGAGGCATCGTCGGCAGCACTCTCACCAACACCGTCGCCGGTCGTGTCGACCGATGCCTTGATTGCATCGCGCCATAGTTGTTCGACTGCATCAGCGAGCGAACCTTTTGCATTGCCCGGGTCGGTGACCACTTCGTCGGGTGTGTCGGCGAATCGCAGCACAGAACCGACGCCCGCGTCGCTGACCACAACGAGCAGACGCACCCTTCGGCGGCGTGGGTGCACGCTCGGCGGCAGGTCATCGTCGTTGCCGTCGCCGTTGTCGTCGCCGACGGGGGCGGCCCAGCCGCAGGTGAGCACAGCGGCAGCGTCGAACATGCGCGCGATGGCACTGCCGCGAGCCTCGAGCAACTCGTACACGTCGCCGTGCTCAGCGAGAAACGAGATGCGCAACGCACCGTTGGCGTGATCTTCGACGCCTTGCGAGTCGACGATGTTGACGCCGTAGAGACGGGCTCGCTTCAGGTCGAAACCCGAGAGCGAAAGGTTGAGGCTGTGCTCGACGCAGGTCGCCAAGGCGACCGGTGTAACAGTGGAAGTGTTCATACTCGGGTGTGTGCACGACGCACCCGCGTCGGCAGAATGGAACGGTGACGTCGGAGAGCCTCCCGCAAAAGGTGTGGGACCGCCA